>CANHMJ010000022.1 GCA_947461805.1 Burkholderiaceae bacterium | reverse complement strand
GTTAAGTTCTGCGCTTCATCAATAATCACAAATTTACTGACAAAGGTTCTGCCACGCATGAAGTTCATGCTTTTGACTTTGATACGTGACCGAATCAATTCTTGAGTGGCAGCGCGCCCCCATTCACCTGCGCCATCTTCATTGCGCTGCAGTACCTCAAGATTGTCATCAAACGCACCCATCCATGGCTGCATTTTTTCTTCTTCGGTGCCGGGCAAAAAGCCAATATCTTCACCCACTGGCACGGTTGCACGCGTAATAATAATTTCGTTATAACGCTTGCTGTCGAGGACCTGCTCAAGACCCGCTGCCAATGCCAAGAGGGTTTTGCCGGTACCCGCCTGGCCCAATAAGGTAACAAAATCAACCTCTGGGTTCATTAGTAGATTCATTGCAAAGTTCTGTTCACGATTCCTGGCAGTGACACTCCATACATTATTTTTTTGATGCGAAAAATCACGTAGGGTTTGCAGAAGAGCTGATTTGCCATTGATTTCCCGAACTTGGGCATAGAACGGTGTCGAGCCATCGGGATTTTCTTGATAAACAAACTGGTTAACAAGCATGCTGGGCACAAGGGGGCCGGATACCCGATAGAACATCGTACCGCTTTTACTGTCGGCCCAGCTCTCCATGGATTTGCCGTGCTTGGGCCAAAAATCAGCAGGCAATGTCATAACCCCGGAATACATCAAATCGCGGTCTTCTAAGACCTGGTCGTTAAAGTAATCTTCGGCAGGCAGGCCTAACGCTCTGGCCTTGATGCGCATATTGATGTCTTTTGATACCAACACCACTTCTTTGTCCGGATGCTTTTGTTGCAGCTCACTCACAACCGCCAAGATGAGGTTGTCGCCTTTACCCTCAGGTAGTCCTTCGGGAAGGGTAGCGGTAGTGAGGTGAGTTTGAAAATACAGCCTTCCAGAAACATCCTGGTGACCCAATTTATTTAAGGGAATGCCGTCATCTAAAGTACCGCTGGTACCGGCAATCAATTGGTCCAATGAGCGACTCACGGTACGGGCATTACGCGCAACTTCACTCATGCCCTTTTTGTGATTGTCGAGTTCCTCTAAGGTCGTCATCGGCAAATACAGATCGTGCTCTGCAAAGCGGAAGAGCGACGCTGGATCATGCATTAATACATTGGTATCAAGCACAAAGAGTGAAGGTGGGCCGGTACGAGCAATGCGTTTTGCCTTGGGCTCAAGCAATGCCTTTTTATCGCCTTGCCTGGAGCGGTGATCGGCCTTGATGCGCTCGAGCGCCACCTCTGCCGCAGATAAATCTGCCGGAACCTCTTCAGCCCACCCGGCAGTCTCGCTCGGGATGGCGGTAATTTCATTGATTAGGCTATCGACCTCGACCACCTTCATCGGTGCGGGCCGTTTCTTTAAATCCGGCGTCTCCTTGCGGTCCAATTTAACCTGATCAGCAATTTGGGTTGGGCTTGGGGGCAAAGGCATTCAGACTCTCCTAATTAAAAAACCGCCATGCGGTATTAGGCGGTTTAGGTCGGCACAGCAGGGATGGTAAAAGCGGTGAAGGGCGTTCATCGTGCTTGCCGTAATCAGGTCAAGCAGGGGAATAAAACGGATCGAGAATCTGTCTCGTCGCCAACGCTGCATATGCTTCACTTTACCGTAAATTTGGATCAAAGCAAGTGCCTTTGATGAAAAAAAGCCCCAGATTGGGGCTTTTTATGAAGGCAATGTACTGGATAGAATTAAGGCATATTTATTACAAAGCTTGGGCTGCCTTTAAGACCTCATCCACATGGCCTGTTACCTTAATGCCGCGCCATTCTTTGGTGAGTTTGCCGTTGATATCGAATAAGAAAGTGCTGCGCTCAACACCACGAACCTGCTTGCCATACATGTTCTTCATTTTCATGACGCCGAACAATTGGCAGAGTACCTCTTCGGTATCGGCAACCAGCTCAAATGGAAGCTCTAATTTTTGCCGGAAATTATCATGGGATTTGAGGGTGTCTCGCGAGACCCCGATTACCAAGGTGTTGGCTTTTGTAAATGCGTCGATGCGATCACGAAACTCACCGGACTCGGCAGTGCAACCTGGGGTCATGTCTTTGGGGTAAAAATACAGAACCAACTTTTTCCCTTTGGCTGCCAACGGAGAAAAGGTGAGCTGGGATGTTGCGGGTACCGCGCACGGCGGAATCGGTTGACCAATAGTAATTGACATGGATTTTCCTTTTTTAAATCAGTTCGCAGGCTGAATCATCAGCTCGCCGCTGCGATTGGGTATTTCACCCCAAGTCAACGGCAATACCGCTATTTTATCGAGTTGTTTGGTGACTGCCCAAGATCGGTGTAACTCCCCCATCGTAACCAGGTCATGGCCTTGATCAAGCCAGCCAGCCAGCAGGCATTCAAAAGCAGGCAGGAGTTTTTGCCCCTCTAGCTCGGCGTGCAAGGTAAAGACTTGATCATTGGGGTTGCTTTGCGTCAAGGACAGGATCTTGCGGACAGCACCTAAAGCATCCATGCCGTCCACGCCAATTAATTCATCGAAGGTCGGTAAGGTAGTAGGGTATTGCACGTGCTTACTTTTTCCATGGCCAAATGCAATGCGGTAGGGGATAAGATTGGGCAAGGCTCTGCCATCGGATGAGTACTGAATATTCCACGCATCCAGCTGCTCTAAAGCAGCTTCATTCATTTGCCAGCCGGCGGCGCCATAAGTTAATGGCGCATGACCAAATACGTCAATAAAGCGAACCATGCTCTTTTGCATCTGCGCCTTTGTCCAAGCGCTATCGCGTTGGCGAACGCCGTCTTGCCAGTCGACGTGGTCCCATGTATGAATACCCGTCTCATGTCCGGCACGATCAATTGCTTGCATTTCGCTCGCTGCCTCGCGTCCAATATCCGGACCAGGCAACAATACGCCATAGAGTAGGGTTTTAATACCGTAATGCTCCAC
The DNA here is from genome assembly GCA_947461805.1 of Burkholderiaceae bacterium. Classification (GTDB taxonomy): domain Bacteria; phylum Pseudomonadota; class Gammaproteobacteria; order Burkholderiales; family Burkholderiaceae; genus Polynucleobacter. The sequence continues at coordinate 12,327 of CANHMJ010000022.1, read as the reverse complement.
CACGGATGTCCTGCTGACTTTTTTCAGAAAACCGGGCCGAAAGACCCGCTTTAAAGCCCAGCCGGTATGGTCTGGCCCCATGCTAAACAAAAAGGTAGCCTTGATACCTAGACGATCAAAGGTACGACCCAAATTAGGCGTTCCTTCGCGCGTTCCTCTTAAGGTATCGACATCCACCTTCAGGGCAATTTTGGCCATACCTTTTTACTCGTGGTCCACTAAGTGACGGGCTTTTTCAACGTCGTGGCGATACGCCTCAAAAATATTCTTTAAGGCATCACCCATCGTGGTGGATGGTTTCCAGCCCAGCTCGCTCATGGTGTTTGCAATTGCAGGCACACGGTTTTGCACGTCTTGGTAGCCTACGCCATAGTAAGCACCTGAGGTCGTTTCGACGATCTTGACTTGATCTGCATTCTTGGCGTATTCCGGAATGCTACGGGCAATCGCCAGCATTTGATTGGCAAGGTCGCGCACGGAATGATTATTGGCTGGGTTACCAATGTTATAAATCTTACCCTTCGCAATATCGCCTTCGTTGGCAATGATGCGCATGAGTGCATCAATTCCATCATCAATGTAGGTAAAGGCGCGTTTTTGCTCGCCACCATCAACTAAGTTAATGGGTTCGCCACGTACGATGTGACCCAAGAACTGGGTTACTACACGGGAAGAGCCTTCTTTAGGTGTGTAGATGCTATCTAGACCAGGGCCAATCCAGTTAAACGGCCTAAACAAAGTAAAGCGCAAGCCCTCCATGCCGTAACCCCAAATCACCCGATCCATTAATTGCTTCGAGCAGGCATAAATCCAGCGGGGTTTATTAATCGGACCATAGACCATATTGGACTGGGCCGGATCAAACTCAGCGTCTTCGCACATGCCATAGACTTCCGAGGTCGACGGAAAAACTAAATGTTTTTTATATTTAACCGCAGACCGAACGATGGGTAAATTGGCTTCGAAGTCGAGCTCAAATACACGCAAGGGTTGCTGTACATACGTAGCCGGTGTTGCGATTGCTACCAGCGGCAAGATCACATCGCATTTGCGAATATGGTACTCAACCCACTCACGATTAATTGTGATGTCGCCCTCAAAGAAATGCATGCGGGGATGCGAGACTAAATCACCCAGGCGATCGTTTTGCATATCCATACCATAGACATGCCAGTCGGTGGTTTCTAAAATGCGTTTCGAGAGGTGGTGACCAATAAATCCATTGACACCCAAAATCAGAACTTTTTTCATAAAGCTACCCAGTTACCCGTGTTTTAAATGCATGCTAATTAATTTGCGTTGGAACTTGCTGGCTGCCATGCCATGATTTCAATGGCCTGGCGATTCCCGCAAATACCGAATACCCGATTATCAACTACCTGGATGCCGGGCCGGCCAAGATCAAGGGAGCTCGGTAGTACGGGATTTAGTTTGGACTTGGCTATAACCATCCGCGCACCTTGCCAGTCCGTGAATGCGCCGGGGTAGGGTGGTGCTACGGCACGGATCAGGTTGTGCACCTGTAGTGCATCCTGAGACCATTGGATCTGCCCATCTTCGGGTTTGCGGCCACCAAAATAGCTGCCCTCGGCAAGTACATTCGGGGTTCTTGGAACATGGCCTTTCAGGAGCGCAGGTAAGGTGGCTTGCATTACTTGCACTGCTGCATTGCTGACTTTGGCAAACACGGCAGTAGCATCTTCATCGGGATCAATAGGGACTGCTACTTGCCCAACAATATCGCCGGCATCGGGTTTGGCTTCCATGATGTGCAGGCTTGCCCCCGTTTCCGTTTCTCCATGCAGGATTGCCCAGTTCACGGGCGCGCGACCACGGTATTTTGGGAGCAAGGAGCCGTGCATGTTCAGCGCAGCGATGCGAGCCACAGCGAGAATGTCCGAGGTAATCATGTGGCGGTAGTAAAACGAAAAAATATAATCAGGCGCTATTTTTTTAAACTGTGGCAGGAGATCCAAAAGATCGCTTGCATCCGGCTGAATGCATGGAATCCCTCGCTCTTGACACAGGGCAGCGACGCTGCCAAACCAAATCGCTTCGCGTGGGTCATCGGCGTGGGTGACCACCAATTCAATCTGAATGCCGGCCTCTAACAGAGCCTTGATGCAGCCGACGCCAACGTTATGGTAAGCAAATACAAGCGCCCGAATTGGTGCGTTCGGTGTATTCAACGATTACGGCCGTTCCAAAACAGTTTGCACCACATAGCGCGGGCGTTCACGCACTTGCTGGTATATGCGACCAATGTATTCGCCGAGCAGACCCAGACCAAAGAGCATCACACCAATCAAGAAGAAGGTTAACGCGAATAGAGTAAATACTCCCTCAACCTCGGAGCCCAGAACGAAGCGACGCACCAAGAGAATGGCGAAGAGGATTCCTGATCCTATGGCAAGCAGCATGCCAAAAATGGAAAAGAGTTGCAGCGGCATCACTGAGAAGCCGGTGACCAAGTCAAAGTTCAGGCGGATGAGTTGGTACAAGCTGTACTTGGATTCGCCAGCAAAACGCTCCTCGTGCTTCACCTGAATTTCCGTTGGGTTTGCTGCAAAGGTATAGGCGAGTGCAGGAATGAAGGTATTGCTTTCATTGCATTGGCGTACCAAATTAACAATGCGGCGGCTGTAACCGCGCAGCATGCAGCCTTGATCGGTCATGGTAATGCGCGTGATCCGCTGCCGTAAATGATTCATCGCACGCGATGCGGTTTTGCGAAACCAGCTATCTTGTCGGTTGGAGCGGACCGTACCCACGTAATCGTGGCCCTTGATTAATTCTGCCGCAAGTAAGGCGATTTCCTCAGGCGGGTTTTGCAGGTCGGCATCGAGCGTAATAATGGATTCGCCGCGAGCATACTCAAAGCCAGCCATAATGGCCATGTGTTGACCAAAGTTATTCTGAAATAAAACAACCCGAGTGGTGTCTGGGCGTAAATCAAATTGGGCTGCCAACATCCCTGCAGAGCGATCCTTGCTACCGTCGTTAACAAAAACAATCTCATAGCGAAGATTTAATTTCGCTTGCAATTGATCCATTGCTGGATACAAGCGATCAAATAGGGCTTGGAGGCCCTCCTCCTCGTTGTATACCGGAATGACAATACTTAGTTGGGGTGCTGGCTGTAACGGGTTTGCGGTCATAGCGCAATTTTGCCTGATGTCGACCCCGGGGTCTAATTTAAGCAATCACAAGCGATTTGGCCCGCCCAGAGCAGCCCAGCAACGCTAACTTTTGCGGTACTTTGTCAAAAGAGCCAGCAACGCATTCACAACGCGCTCTACATCTGCATTACTCATGCCTGGAAAGAGCGGCAGAGTCAGAATGGATTTGCCGATGCGTGCTGCAATCGGCGTATTGCTAAGCTGGTAACCCTGTTGCCGGTAAAGACTAAAGCCGGTAATGGCTGGGTAGTGAACGCCCGTACCAATGCCCTGTTCTTTTAAATCGGTCATGATGTGGGCGCGGTCGACTGTGAGTTGCTCAAGGGGTAATACAACCTGAAACATATGCCAGTTTGATCTGCAATCGCCATCCGATTGAACCGGAAGCCCCAGTTCCAGACCCAGCAAATTGACCTCTTTCAGGCCGGAGTGTAAGACCGTAAAGTAGTGCGCTGCAAGCAGGGTGCGTTTTTCCTGAAATTGCGCAATGTGTTTGAGTTGATGCAAGCCAATCACGGCATTGATATCGGTCAAGTTATCTTTCCCACCTAGCATGTCGACATCCATGCCATCCATGCCGGTACGGGTGAGTCCTTGAAGCCGTAACTTTTCTGCGAGACGCGCTTCATCGAGGTTATTCAAAACTAAGCAGCCGCCCTCCACGGTAGATAGATTTTTATTTGCCTGAAAGCTGAAGCTCACCAGATCGCCGATGCTGCCAATCCGCTGCCCCTTCCATTCCGAGCCAAAGGCCTGTGCTGCATCTTCAATTACCCGCAATCCATTCTTTTTCGCGAGGGCATACAGCTCGTCCATATTGACGGGTAGCCCGGCCAGATAGACCGGCATGATTGCACGTGTTTTAGTGGTAATTGCTGCGGGCACCTTATTAAGATCGATATTGCGAGTGCGAGGATCAATATCAACAAAGACGGGAGTAGCGCCAACCGAGAGAATCACGTTCGATGTGGCAACCCAAGAGATTGGCGTAGTAATCACCTCATCACCTGGGCCGATGCCTGCCACTTGCAAGGCAATTTTCATGGTGGCGGTACCGTTCGCAAAACAGCGCACCGGCCGATTGCCAAAATAGGCGCTGAGCGCTGCTTCAAATTCTGCCAATTTGGGGCCAGAGGTAACCCAGCCGGAGCGCAACACCTCAGCAACTGCCGTAATCGTCGCCTCATCAAAGCTGGGGCGTGTAAATGGAATAAATGGCAATGGAGCAGTGTCTGACATAGAGGGCCTTTGCCTATCGATTAGTCGAGCGTAGTGAGGTGGGATTTGCCGCAACGCTTGGGTGCCTCACGATCATGCGGCGTGAATCTCGGTCGACGATTTCCATAGGTAGCCCCAAGCGTTCGAGTTCAGCATATTGTGATGGCACCATTAATGCATACGCATTGGGCTGAATCCTCCACCGCTCAATAAAATCGTTCAAGGTAGGCGCCCAGCGCTCGGGCTCTTGATCTACGCCGAACTGCAGTTCATCTGGGAACTCCACCATGATCATGGTTCGGCCTAAATAAAAGGGCAGGGTGTGATCCAAAATGCGAACCGAATAGATTGGTGCATCTGCTGGGATCGTATTGCGCACCCGGTTAGCTAAATCAACTCCCGATACGGCGCGGCCAAGGGTTTCATGGCCGGTGCCCGCAACCATGCTGGTGAGATAAAAGCCAATTGCCAGGCTGGCAATGCTGGTAATGCCGTTGCGCCGTGCTTGCCATGCTGCTACGCTACTGAAGAAAATTAAAACGACCAAGGCAACAGCAATCCATTGGGTGTATTCCGCATACGCTGTAATCTCGTCGGGCTGCGCTTGTACGCCAACAAACGATAAAAAGAAGAAACCAATAAAACCGACGAGGGCAAAACATCCCGTTTGCAAGATCCAGCTTATCGGCAAGATATTGGTCTGACCTAACTGGCGATCTAAATAACGACCCACCAACATTGCTAGGGCTGGAAAAATCGGAATGATATAGCCCGGTAATTTAGAGCGCGACACACTAAAAAAAGCGAAGATGATGACGAACCAGCAAACGAGCATCCAGCCCGCAGAAAAATCGCCTTGCCGCGACTTCCATGCCTGTGCAACTGCACCGGGCAATTGAAACAAAAATGGCAAAAATCCAGCAACCAAGAGGGGGATAAAAAAGGTAATGGGTCCAGGGCGACGGTGCGTGTCTTGTGTAAATCGCTCGAAATGCTCATGAATAAAGAAGAACTCAAAAAATTCGGGATGGCGGATCGACATCACAATGAACCAGGGCGCAGTAATGGCCAAAAACAGCAATAAACCACTGACGATGTGGAGGCGCTTCCAAAGGCGCCAATCCCACGCGCTAAGCGAATACGCAATCAAAACCAGGGTGGGCAGTGCGGCCCCAATTAATCCTTTGGATAGGGTGGCAAGCGCCATAAACGTCCAGCACAGCAACATCCAACCGCGTGTGCTAGCTGTTGTTTTGCTGTGTTGGGCCAGAAGCAGTGCGCACAAGGCGGAGGCTAAAAATGCCGACAAAGCCATGTCTAAGGAATTGATGTGACCACTGATAATCCACATAGGGCTTGCGGCCAGGGCTACTGCTGCAATCCAGCCGGCACGGGGACCATCAAGCCGAGTGCTGGTATAGCCAACAAAAAGGATGGTCAAAAAGCCAGTTAGGGCTCCCCATAAACGCGCCTGCCATTCACCTACGCCAAACCAATCAAATGCAATGACGGTTGCCCAGAGCTGCAGCGGCGGTTTAAAAAAATACTTGTAGTCGTGGTAACGCGGGCTGATCCAGTCACCACTCACTAGCATTTCACGGGCAATCTCAGCGTACCGACCTTCGTCGGACGGAATCAGGTGGCGGTAATCGAGGCTGCCAAACCACAATAGGGCATAAAGCGCCCCTACGAACAAAATCCCAATCGGGGTTAATAAAGCAGGCGTTTTATTGATTGGCCCGAACATGGTTATTGCGGGTCCAGTAACAAGGCTGCCATAGCTTGGCGACCTTCGCCCACTAAAATGTTGTACGTTCGGCAGGCCGCTTGGGTGTCCATAATTTCAAAGCCAATTTTGGCATTGATGAGGGCTCGCAACAAATCAGGGCGAGGAAAGCGCTGGACGGCTCCGCTACCAAAAATCACCAGTTCTGGCTTTAGATCGGCTATTTGGGCAAAGTGACTGGGGTCCAGGGTGGCAAAGGAAGATGCCCCCCATTGGCCAATTTCGCCACTCGGCCCAACTAAGACCGCATGGCGGTAGGCTACCCGGTTGACCTCAATGTAGTCTTTGCCGTAGCCGGTTATCGTATTGATGCCAAGAGGGGAGTCAGAATGGAGTTTCACGTGTGCGCTCTGTCATAATTGAGTAAATTATAACTAGTCGCTTTTTTCCTAGTTTTCAAGTACTTAACCCTAACTAATTTATCAGCATTTACAAAATCCACCGTGAAACCGATCCTAAAGTCTGAAAAGCTAAACCACGTTTGCTATGACATCCGTGGACCCGTCCTTGAGCTGGCTCAGCGCATGGAAGAAGAGGGTCACAAAATCATTAAATTAAACATCGGTAATGTTGGTGTGTTTGGATTTGATCCTCCTGAAGAAATTCAGCTCGACATGATTCGAAACTTAAGCAACGCCTCTGCTTATTCGGATTCCAAAGGCATTTTTGCAGCCCGCAAAGCAATCATGCAGTATTGCCAAGAAAAAGGCATTCAGGGCGTCACCTTAGACGACATTTATACCGGCAATGGCGTCTCAGAATTGATCGTGCTCGCGATGAATGCGTTGCTGAACAATGGCGACGAGGTTTTAGTTCCTGCACCAGATTATCCCTTGTGGACTGCTGCAGTCAGTTTATCGGGCGGCACCCCCGTACATTATTTGTGCGACGAATCAAAAGAGTGGGCGCCGGACTTAGCCGACTTGCGCTCCAAAATTACCCCGCGCACCAAAGCGATTGTGATGATCAATCCAAACAATCCAACGGGGGCGATTTATTCGAAAGCAGTGCTGACGGAGCTCACACAAATCGCGCGTGAGCATGGACTTATTCTGTTTGCCGATGAAATCTACGACAAGATGCTTTACGACGAGGAGCAGCACGTTTCCCTCGCCTCGTTGTCATCCGATGTCGTCATCATTACTTTTAATGGGCTGTCTAAAAATTACCGCTCCTGCGGCTACCGCTCTGGCTGGATGGTAGTTTCGGGGGATAAGTCAGGCATTAAGGATTACATTGAGGGATTAAACATGCTGTCCTCGATGCGCCTGTGTGCCAACGTTCCTGGACAGTACGCAATTCAAACCGCGCTCGGCGGCTATCAAAGCATTGATGATTTGGTTGCCAAAGGAGGGCGTTTGGCTCGGCAACGCGACCTTGCCTGGGAATTGATTACCGCCATTCCTGGAGTGAGTTGTGTGAAGCCAAAATCGGCGCTGTACTTGTTTCCTAAATTAGACCCCGAGATGTATCCAATTGAGGATGATCAGCAATTCATCGCCGATCTGCTGCGCGAAGAAAAAGTATTGATGGTTCAGGGATCCGGCTTCAATTGGGTCAAGCCAGATCACTTCCGCGTTGTTTTCTTACCCCACGAAGATGTGCTGAAGGATGCCATTGGCCGCTTTGCGCGTTTTCTGGAGCGTTATCGTCAAAAGCATGGCAAGACATCAGCCACTGCATCACTCGCTACAAAGGCATCATGAAGCCGATTCAAGTTGGCCTATTAGGCATTGGAACTGTTGGTGGGGGCGTTTTTACGGTCCTCGAACGCAATCAAGATGAGATTCTGCGCCGTGCCGGTCGCGGCATCCGCATTCACACGGTGGCCGATCTCAATGTCGAGCGCGCCAAGGAATTGGTCCACGATCGTGCACAGGTTGTCAGCGATGCCCGTGCGGTAATTGCAAACCCCGAGATTGATATCGTGGTTGAGCTGATTGGTGGTTATGGCATCGCGAAGGATTTGGTGCTCGAGGCAATCGCCGCTGGTAAGCACGTGGTTACAGCCAATAAAGCCTTAATTGCGGTGCATGGCAATGAAATCTTTAAGGCAGCGCATGCGAAGGGTGTGATGGTAGCCTTTGAGGCTGCGGTTGCAGGCGGCATACCAATCATCAAAGCCTTGCGCGAAGGATTGACTGCAAATCGAATCGAATGGATTGCCGGCATTATTAATGGCACTACCAATTTCATTTTGTCGGAGATGCGCGACAAAGGCTCTGATTTTGCAACTGTCTTAAAAGAGGCGCAGCGCTTGGGTTACGCAGAGGCAGATCCGACATTTGATATTGAAGGCATTGATGCTGCCCATAAGGTCAGCATCATGAGTGCGATTGCATTTGGCATTCCCATGCAATTCGATAAAGCTTATGTAGAAGGCATCACGAACTTAGCAGCAATCGATATTAAATACGCAGAACAACTCGGTTACCGTATTAAGTTACTCGGCATCACCAAGAAAACAAGTACAGGAATTGAGCTGCGGGTTCATCCAACCTTGATACCAACCAAGCGCTTGATTGCCAATGTGGAGGGCGCCATGAATGCGGTTCAGGTATTTGGTGATGCGGTTGGTACTACGCTTTACTACGGCAAAGGTGCTGGCTCAGAGCCAACCGCTTCTGCTGTGATCGCTGACCTGGTAGACGTCACCCGTTTAATGACGGCTGACCCTGAAAACCGAGTGCCGCATCTGGCATTCCAGCCCGATGCCGTGCGCGATACCGTCGTTTTGCCGATCGGCGAAATCACCACCAGTTACTACTTGCGCTTACGCGTTGCGGATCAAGCTGGGGTATTGGCAGACATTACAAAAATACTGGCATCCCATGGGGTTTCGATCGACGCACTCTTACAAAAAGAAGCGAATGAGGGCGAGAGCCAAACTGACCTTGTCATGCTGACGCACGAAACCAAAGAAAAGAATATGCTTGCTGCAATTGCCGATATGCAAGGCCTGAAAACCGTCGTAGGCGAGATCGTTAAAATTCGCCTCGAAAATTTATCCTAAATCCCCATGCGTTATCAGTCGACCCGCGGCAATAGCCCAGAGCAATCTTTTCTCGAAATTCTGTTGGGAGGACTTGCTCCCGATGGCGGACTTTATCTGCCAGTGCAGTACCCGAAAGTAACGCCAGCGCAATTGGATTCTTGGCGTGGACTTTCTTACGCAGATTTAGCATTTGAAGTGTTGCGTTTGTATTGCCCAGATATTCCAGAGTCTGATTTGCGCGCGCTGTTACGCAAAACCTATACTGCTGCCGTTTATAGCAATGGCCGCCCTGAAGATAGGGCGAGCGACATTACACCGCTTCATTGGCTGGGAGAAGAGGGCGGTACGCGCATTGGTTTATTGAGTTTATCGAACGGTCCCACCTTAGCATTTAAAGACATGGCCATGCAGTTGCTGGGTAACTTGTTCGAATATGCACTGAGCCGTGCGGGTCAACATCTTAATATATTGGGCGCCACCTCAGGCGATACCGGTAGCGCAGCTGAATACGCTATGCGCGGAAAATCAGGTGTACGTGTCTTTATGCTTTCCCCCAAGGGGAAGATGAGCGCCTTTCAGTCGGCGCAAATGTATTCCTTGCAGGACCCAAATATTTTTAATCTTGCGGTAGATGGCGTCTTTGATGACTGCCAAGACATCGTCAAGGCGGTCAGTAATGATTTGGATTACAAAGCCAAATACCAGATTGGTACAGTTAATTCGATTAATTGGGGGCGCGTCCTTGCGCAAGTGGTGTATTACTTTCAAGGTTATTTACTAGCCACGCAATCCAGTTCTGAAAAGGTATCTTTCACCGTCCCTTCAGGTAATTTTGGTAATGTCTGTGCGGGGCATATTGCCCGCATGATGGGTTTGCCGATTGAGCGCTTAGTGGTTGCCACCAACGAAAACGATGTGCTCGATGAATTCTTTCGAACAGGGGTATATCGCGCGCGCAAGTCTGCTGAAACCTTGCACACCTCGAGCCCATCAATGGATATTTCTAAAGCCAGTAATTTTGAGCGCTTTGTTTTTGATTTGCTTTCGCAAGACGGTAAGCGTACAGCTGCCCTCTTTAAACAAGTCGAAGAAACTGGCGGCTTTGATTTATCAAGTGACCCCGCCTACGCTACGATGCAGCAGTTTGGTTTTGCCTCGGGCCGAAGCACCCATACTGATCGCCTGAGGACCATTCGGGATGTGGATGGCAAGTATGGCGTGATGATTGATACCCATACGGCAGACGGTGTAAAGGTAGCGCGCGAGTATTTGCAAAAGGATATTCCGATGTTGATACTTGAGACTGCGTTGCCGATTAAGTTTGAAGAAACCATTCTAGAGGCGCTTGGCCGTCCCGCCGAGTGTCCGCCTGCATTTAAAGACATCAAATCACTTCCCCAGCGGGTCGAATCCATTCCGGCAGATGTTGGCGTGGTGAAGCAATTTATTGCCCAGCACGTTTCTTAAGTCTGCCATGACAAAGCCACCGATGTTGACGGCAGCGCAAGCACGCGAGCAATTACTTGCGCCAGCCGTTGCTGTTTCTGAGGTCGAGCTGGTTGCAATGCAAGCAGCCCTTGGGCGCGTCTTGGCGGAAGATGTAATTAGCTTGGTTGATGTGCCGCCGCTAGACAACACATCGATGGATGGTTATGCGATTAGGCTTGCGGATCTGACAACGCATTCTGGAACGCTTAAAGTAGGTCAGCGTATCCCGGCTGGCTCAGTGGGCACAGAACTCCAGAGCGGGACAGCTGCCCGAATATTCACAGGGGCGCCCATACCTCAGGGTGCCGATGCAGTGGTGATGCAGGAGGATTGCACCATCGATCCCACCAAGCCCGATGCCGTTTCGATTACGACAACCCCTGTAGTGGGGCAATGGATACGTAAGCGCGGTGAAGATTTAACTGCTGGCAAAGTTGCTTTAAAGGCAAGCTGCCTATTGCGCCCACAAGAGCTCGGCGTTGCAGCGTCGGCAGGTTTGACCCATTTGCCCGTGAAACGCCGGGTACGCGTCGCTGCTTTTTTTACCGGGGATGAGCTATCGCTTCCAGGCGAGCCACTGAAGCCGGGCGGTATCTATAATTCGAATCGCGATACCTTGCTGGCCTGCATTAAAGCCTTGGGTTGCGATGCAACTGATTTGGGTATCGTGCCAGATCGACTCGACGCAACGCGCGCTGCCTTGCGCCAAGCCAGTCAGAATCATGATTTGATCATTACCTCTGGCGGGGTCTCGGTTGGCGAAGAAGATCACATTAAGCCAGCCGTGACCGCCGAAGGCGAACTCAATTTATGGCAGATTGCCATTAAACCTGGTAAGCCTCTTGCATTTGGATCGGTGCGCCGGGAATCTAACCCAGGAAGGTCAACTTGGTTTATTGGGTTGCCCGGCAATCCCGTATCGAGCTTTGTTACGTTTCTCTTGTTTGTGCGACCCTTTATCTTGCGCCTGCAGGGAAGGGAGGCGTCTTCTCTTCCGGCCTACACCATGCGAGCCGACTTTGATTGGCTCAAAGCCGATCGCCGTAATGAATTCTTGCGCGTGAAAGTGAATAGTCAAGGCGGCCTTGATTTGTACCCCAATCAAAGCTCAGGGGTGCTAACCAGTGCAGCGTGGGGAGATGGCCTGGTGGATTGTGCTCCTGGGCAGGCAATTGCTAGAGGAGATCTAGTGCCTTACATTCCATTTTCAGCATTGCTGAGCTAATCGGATTACGATTTAGCCATGAAACTGCAACTTCGCTACTTCGCTTCTATCCGCGAGGCCCTTGGGCTGGATCAGGAGTCAATTGAATTGCCTGTGTCTGTGCGTACGATGGATGATTTGCGTGCGCACCTGCGATCACGCGGCGATATCTGGGACGAGGTCTTGGGTGAGGGTAAGGTACTGCGATGCGCCCTCAATCATCAGATGGTTACTTCTTCGACGGAATTAGTAGATGGTGCTGAAGTGGCTTTTTTCCCACCGGTTACGGGCGGCTAGGATGGCGATCCGAATTCAGCAGGCCGATTTTGATCTGACTGCCGAGATTGCAAACCTTCGCCATGGCGATTTACAGGTTGGTGCGATTACCTCGTTTGTAGGTACAGTACGCGATATGAATGAAGGCAGTCACGTCCAAGCGATGACCTTGGAGCACTAT
>CANHMJ010000021.1 GCA_947461805.1 Burkholderiaceae bacterium | reverse complement strand
GGGCGTAGCGCAGCCTGGTAGCGTACATGCATGGGGTGCATGTGGTCGGAGGTTCAAATCCTCTCGCCCCGACCATCGAACTTCTTCATTCGCCTTTTTGCGAGCACATTCATGAGCCTTTCTCAAACCCAGCCCACATCGTATTTTGGGCTCACCATTCCCTTTCTCGACTTCATCGGTGTGGTTCCAGACTTCGCTGAAAACGGTAAGTCCCGCATTTCCTTAGATCTGCGACCAGAGCACCTGAATAGCTTTCAGGTGGGTCATGGGGGTCTCAGCATGACCTTGCTTGACTTTGCCATGGCTGCGGCTGCTCGGAGTGCTCATCCGGATGCCAAAGGCATGGTGACGATCGACATGACCGTAAGCTTCATGCGCCCATCCACTGGCAAGCTGATTATCGAGGGAAAACTCCTCAAGGCAGGAAAAAACATCAACTACTGCGAGGGTGAGGTTATCAATGAGTCTGGCGTGGTTACTGCAAAGGCTTTAGGTAGTTTTATGATGCGCCGTTAACAATTAATCGTAATCTGTGATAAATATTAATATTTATAATAGTTAATCTCTCAATTCTGTTGTTAATAATAAATAATATTATATAAATATTATTTTTAATGCTCACCTGGTGATAGGGGAATTATTTATTATCATCACTTATTTAATACTATGTATATAATCAAAAAGCTATTATTTATATAGCCTATTTATTATTAATCAATGTTGGAGATATTCAGAGTATGCCTTCCTATCAGGAATTATTAGCCCAGCGGGAACAGCTGGACAAGCAAATTAAAGAAGCAGTTCAACGGGAGAAGGCCGACGGCATAGCTAAGGCAAAAGCAATTATTGAGCAGTATGGCTTAAATGCATCGGATTTATTTAGTCGTAAAGCTGGCAGTAGCCGCGGCCCCAGTGGCAAGGTAGCTCCAAAGTACCGCGATCCCGCAACCGGTGGGACCTGGACAGGGCGAGGTAAAGCCCCAAAATGGATTGAAGGTAAAAATCGAAGTTCATACGCTATCTAATTGATTTAATTATATTTATGTAATATAAAAGGCCGTCATTGACGGCCTTTATTTTCGCTCCTCATGTTTTAGATTAGGTTATCGCTTGTTGGCTCCATTCGCACCTACGGCCCATTCCTTCTAAAAAGACGGATTCCAGCGCAGCAAATCGGCTTCGGTCTAGTGTACTTAATTCTGAATCGGCGCTGGTTGCTGGATAGCCCAATATCAATGGGTTTTCAGTAATTACCATTTCTTCGGCCTCCAGGGCCTCTTTTTCACTTGGAGCGGGTTTAAGAACCCCTGCATTTTCACCTGCCAATTGCAGTACACCCGGATGCAGCTGGATAAACCCTTCATCCACCAATATAGGGATGCGCTGCGTACGGCTGTTTTTGCTTAAATAATGGATTAAATGGACCTGCTCCACTGGCGGGATTAATGCATCGAGGTAAATCAGATCGGGAGCAATGGAAACGGCCTGCATTAAACCTTCTAGGCTGTCCATGGATATCTCCATATCCACTTTGAGTTGCCAATCGAGCATAGCGTTGGCTAATTCAAGGCTATTTTCGGTTCGTCTAAAGATGCCCATTAATACGCAGTGCGTACTTGCCTTTTGCCGCATGCTACGTTGACGCCGCTGCAGTTGCTGTTCGAGGGAGCTAGCCAGGATGCGGCGATGCCCGCCTCGGGTTTTCCAGGCAATTAACTCACCCAGTTCCACCATTTTTTGAACGGTGCCAAGGGATACATTAAGTACTTTGGCGCTTTGTCGGGTGCTGAGGTATTCCAAGTCAGGGGTTATTGCTTTCATTTTTCCTTAATTTGCTAATGTTGTAGGAGATTTAGAGCATAAAAAGCATTTCAACTTGGATCTATCAGGATCGGATGAAATAGACGTAGGAAACATCCTATTTAATCGTCAGGAAATTCCATCCTTCAACACGGAAATTCGGAAGATGAGTTGGAGGACGGCAGTATTCGTGTTAAATTGGGTCTTGTATTTGAGTACACAATGATCTATCTGTAGGGGGTTAAGCCCTTGTGCAGACGGTTTAATCCACAGTTTTTTTCGGGAAACCCGATGAAAGGTGAGCATCATGATTCAATCCTCTAGGGGAAGTTCGTACCTATTTGGCGGAAACGCCCCCTATGTAGAAGAACTCTACGAATCCTATTTGTTGGACCCAACGTCGGTTGCCGATCACTGGCGCGACTACTTCGATAACGTCAATCAAGTTCCTGCAGTCGATGGCTCCAACGGTCCAGATATTGCCCATGCACCGATTGTTGCCTCCTTTGCCGAGCGTGCGAAGCAGGGCCCCATTCGTACGGTTACGGATTCAGCAGACTCCGAGATGGGACGCAAACGCGTTGCCGTTCAACAGCTGATCGCAGCGTATCGCAACGTTGGTAATCGCTGGGCCAATATTGACCCATTGAAGCGCACCGAGCGTCCCGATATTCCTGAACTCAGCCCCGCTTTTTATGGCTTTACCGATGCCGACATGGACATCGTTTTTAATACCAGCAACACCTACTTTGGCAAAAACAATATGTCATTGCGGGATTTACTTCAAGCCTTGCGCGAAACCTACTGCGGCACGATTGGCGCTGAGTACATGTTCATTGCCGATCAGACCATCAAAAAATGGTGGCAAGAAAAATTAGAGTCGATTCGTTCGTCGCCGAATTTCAATGTCGAAGAAAAGCGCCAAATTTTGGATCGCGTTACGGCGGCGGAGGGCCTTGAGCGCTATCTCTCGGCGAAGTACGTTGGACAGAAACGCTTTTCGCTTGAGGGCGGCGAGAGCTTCATCGCCTGCATGGATGAGTTGATCCGCGATGCGGGCAGCCGCGGAGTGCAAGAGATCGTGATTGGAATGGCTCATCGCGGTCGATTGAATGTGCTGGTCAATATTCTTGGAAAAATGCCAACGGATTTATTTGCTGAGTTTGAGCACAAAGCCCCCGAAGATCTTCCGGCTGGTGACGTGAAGTACCACCAAGGTTTCTCGAGCGATATTTCTACGCCAGGCGGTCCAGTGCATTTATCCCTGGCCTTTAACCCCTCCCATTTAGAAATCGTCAACCCCGTTGTTGAGGGTTCTGCACGCGCACGGATGGAGCGTCGGGGCGATTTAACCGGCAGCCAAGTATTGCCTGTTTTAGTGCATGGCGATGCTGCGATTGCAGGTCAGGGCGTAATGCAAGAAACCCTAGCTATGGCTGAAGTCCGTGGCTATTCCACTGGCGGCACGATCCACATTGTGATTAATAACCAGATTGGATTTACAACGTCTGATCCGCGAGACTTGCGCTCCAGTCTGTATTGCACCGACATCATGAAAGTGATTGATGCCCCGGTATTGCACGTGAATGGCGATGATCCAGAAGCGGTTGTTCTGGCTACGCAGTTGGCCGTCGAGTTTCGGAGTCAATTCAAGAAAGACGTCGCAATCGACATCGTTTGTTTCCGTAAATTAGGGCACAACGAACAAGATTCGCCTGCCATGACCCAACCTTTGATGTACAAAATCATTAGCGCGCATCCCGGTACGCGCAAGTTGTACGCAGAAAAACTAGAGGCGCAGGGCGTAGTGCCAATGGGTACGGGTGATCTGATGGTCAAAGAGTACCGTACCGCGATGGAAGCGGGTGTGCAAACGTCCGACCCGGTGCTGAGTAACTTCAAAGGTAAGTTTGCGGTGGATTGGTCTCCCTTCCTAAACAAGAAGTGGACCGATAGTGCCGATACCGCAATTCCGCTGGCGGAGTGGAAGCGTTTGGCAGAAAAAATTAGCACCGTCCCAGAGGGTCTGAAAGTACATCCCTTGGTCGAAAAGGTACTGCTTGATCGTGCCGCAATGGGCCGAGGCGAAATCAATGTGGATTGGGGCATGGGTGAGCACATGGCCTTTGCTTCTTTGGTGGCTAGCGGTTATCCCGTGCGCCTATCTGGGGAAGACAGTGGTCGCGGCACATTCACGCACCGTCACGCGGTATTACACAATCAAAACCGCGAAAAATGGGATACCGGCACCTATGTTCCACTGCAGCACGTTGCAAAGGACCAAGCCCCATTTATCGTAATCGATTCCATTCTTTCTGAAGAGGCTGTATTGGGTTTTGAGTACGGCTATGCTGCGGCCGAGCCGAATACCTTAACCATTTGGGAGGCACAGTTTGGCGATTTTGCCAACGGTGCGCAAGTGGTGATTGACCAGTTTATTGCCTCTGGTGAGGTGAAATGGGGTAGGGTGAACGGTCTTGTCATGATGTTGCCACACGGTTATGAAGGTCAAGGACCAGAGCATTCTTCGGCACGAATCGAACGTTTTATGCAGTTGTGTGCAGATACCAATATGCAGGTGATTCAGCCAACAACCGCAGCGCAGATATTCCACGTCTTGCGTCGTCAAATGATTCGTCAGTTCCGTAAGCCTCTTATCTTGATGACACCCAAGTCTTTGCTGCGCAATAAAGAAGCAGCGTCCCCCTTAATCGAATTTACAAAAGGAGTATTCCATACAGTACTCCCTGAGCGCGATGAATCGATTGATCCTAAAAAGGTCACCCGCATCATCATGTGTTCTGGCAAAGTCTATTACGACCTTGCCAAAGCGCGCGCCGATAAGTCGATTGGCGATGTTGCGATTATTCGCGTAGAGCAGCTTTATCCATTTCCACATAAAGCAATCTCTGCTGAAATGAAAAAATACCCAGCACTTGAAGAAGTGGTTTGGTGTCAGGATGAGCCACAGAACCAGGGCGCTTGGTTCTTTATTCAGCACAACATTTTAGAAAACATGAGCGAGGGAATGCGAATGGCGTATGCCGGTCGTCCCGCCTCAGCTTCACCGGCGGTTGGTTATGCCCACCTCCATCAAGAACAACAAAAGTCGCTGATTAATGCGGCCTTTGCCAAACTCAAGGGATACGTCGTTACAAAATAAGTACCGGCAAATTCACATCGCATTATTTACTAGGAAGAATCATGGCTATTTTTGAAGTTAAAGTTCCCCAGTTGTCGGAGTCGGTTGCTGAGGCAACCCTATTGCAGTGGAAGAAAAAACTAGGTCAAGCGGTTGGTCAGGATGAAATCCTGATTGAGATTGAAACCGACAAGGTAGTGCTAGAGGTGCCATCCCCATCGGCTGGTGTGCTGGTTGAATTGGTGGTTGGCGATGGCGGCACGGTAGTTGCTGACCAAGTGATTGCGAAGATCGATAGCACGGCTACTGCTTCAGCTACCGCAGCGCCAGCAATTGCAGTCGCACCTGCAGCCGCCGCAGCTAATAGCGCAGCCCCTGCCACGAAACCCGCTGCTGCTCCGATTGCGAGTGCGAGTGCTGCACCCTCAGCTGCGAAAATGATGGCAGAAAAAAATATAAACCCAGCGCAGGTTGCTGGTACAGGACGCGATGGCCGCATTACCAAAGGCGATGTGATTGGTGCTGCCGCGGGTGGATCCAAGCCTGCAAAAGCATCATCACCTGCTTTACCTGGAATTGCAGTGCCCATGGGTGAGCGTCCAGAAGAGCGTGTACCGATGAGTCGTTTGCGCGCGCGGATTGCGGAGCGCCTGCTGGAGTCGCAAGCAAACAATGCCATTCTGACGACCTTCAATGAAGTTAATATGGGCCCAGTAATTGCTATGCGCAATAAGTACAAGGACGTATTTGAAAAGACCCATGGCGTCAAGCTAGGTTTCATGTCCTTTTTTGTCAAAGCAGCGACCCATGCCTTAAAGAAATTTCCTTTACTGAACGCATCGGTGGATGGCAACGACATTGTGTATCACGGTTACTTTGATATCGGTATCGCGGTTAGCTCACCACGCGGTTTGGTAGTGCCTATTTTGCGTGATGTTGACCAAATGAACTTAGCCGATATCGAAAAGCAGATTGCGGAGTATGGTGCGAAAGCCCGTGACGGAAAGCTATCGATTGAGGAGTTAACTGGCGGCACTTTCTCCATTTCAAACGGCGGCGTGTTTGGATCGATGCTGTCGACGCCAATCATCAACCCACCGCAGTCGGCGATCTTGGGTATTCATGCAACCAAGGAGCGTGCCGTGGTGGAGGATGGGCAAATTGTGATCCGCCCCATTAATTACTTGGCCTTATCGTATGACCACCGCATCATTGATGGTCGCGAAGCAGTGCTTGGTTTAGTTGCCATGAAGGAAGCATTAGAAGATCCTTCACGTCTCCTGCTTGATCTGTAAGGGGCCAACTCATGAGTCAAGTGTTTGATGTGCTCGTTATTGGTGCGGGTCCTGGCGGTTATATTGCAGCGATTCGAGCTGCTCAGCTGGGTTTTAAAGTGGCCTGTGCAGAATCCAATGCCTACGATGATCCGAAGGGTGAACCACGCTTAGGCGGTACCTGTTTGAATGTAGGATGCATTCCTTCCAAGGCCTTACTCGCCTCGTCGGAGGAGTTTGAAAAGATTAGCCACCATGTCGCCGATCATGGCATTACAGTGGGTTCGGTCAAGCTCGATTCGAACAAAATGCTGGCGCGCAAAGATGCGATCGTGACGAAGATGACTGCGGGCATTCAGTTTCTGTTTCGCAAGAATAAGATTACAACGCTTAAAGGCCATGCCTCTTTTGTTGGAAAAACGGCGGATGGATATCAGATCCAAATCGATGGCAAAGATGCGGGTACGGTGACTGCAAAGAACGTGATCATTGCAACGGGATCAAAGGCGCGCCATCTACCGAATATTCCAGTTGATAACGTCCTGGTTTGTGACAATATTGGCGGACTGAAGTTTGATTCCATTCCCAAGCGTTTGGGTGTTATTGGCGCTGGTGTCATTGGGCTTGAGCTGGGATCGGTCTGGCGTCGGGTTGGCTCTGAGGTAACGGTCTTAGAAGGCTTGCCTACTTTCTTGGGCGCCTGCGATGAAGGCATTGCAAAAGAGGCCCATAAGATCTTTGTAAAGCAAGGCCTCACGATCAATATGGGCGTCAAGATTGGTGACGTTAAGGCGGATAAAAAAGGCGTTGTGGTTCAGTACCAAGACGCTGAGGGCAAAGCACAAAAGCTCGAATGCGATCGTTTAATCGTTTCGGTAGGTCGCGTACCTAATACCGACAAACTCAACCTAGAGTCGATTGGCCTTAAGGTTGATGAGCGCGGTTTCATTCCGATTGATGACCACACTTGCGCTACTGTGGCTCCTGGGGTTTACGCTGTCGGTGATGTTGTGCGTGGGCCGATGCTGGCCCACAAGGCAGAAGATGAGGGCGTATTGGTTGCTGAAATCATCGCAGGCCAAAAACCCCACATCGACTACAACTGCATTCCATGGGTGATTTACACCGACCCCGAGATTGCATGGGTGGGAAAAACCGAGCAGCAATTGAAGGCCGCTGGTATTGCGTATAAATCAGGTCAATTCCCATTTGCTGCGAACGGACGTGCCCTTGGTATGGCCCGTGCTGAGGGATTTGTTAAGTTTTTAGCGGATGCAAAGACCGACGAAATTCTTGGCGTGCATATTATTGGGCCAAATGCCTCGGATCTGATTGCGGAGGCAGCGGTTGCTATGGAGTTTAAGGCGGCTGCAGAAGACATTGCACGCATTTGTCATCCACACCCCAGTCTCTCGGAGGTAATGCGTGAAGCAGCATTAGCAACGGATCAACGCGCATTAAATATGTAAGTTGAGCACACTCGCGTTTTACCGTAAAGAGCTGGAGGCGCGCGGGTTTCATTCCGATCCCGCGCAGGAGCGCGCAGTTGAACGCCTGCAGCGCTGTGAGGATGAGTGGGTTGCGTACAAAGATGTCCGCAGCAACGCGCTCACCAAAAAGTTATTCCACCCTGCATTACCGAGGGGAGTCTACCTCTGGGGTGGGGTGGGTCGCGGGAAATCGTTCTTGATGGATTGTTTTTTTGCTGCTTCACCACTCGAGAAAAAGATTCGCATTCACTTTCATGAATTCATGCGCGAGGTACATCGTGAGTTGCATGAGCTATCTGGTATGGCCGATCCATTGGATGAGTTGTCTAAGCGCATTGCCCAGCGCTATCGTTTAATTTGCTTTGATGAGTTTCACATTAACGACATTGCGGATGCCATGATTCTGTATCGGTTATTGAGCGCGCTATTTGAAGATCGGGTGCAATTCATCATGACCTCCAATTACAAGCCGGATCAGCTATATCCAAATGGCTTGCATCGGGATCGCTTATTGCCTGCGATTGCTTTACTTGAGAGCAAGCTGGATGTACTCAATGTGGATGCAGGTTCCGACTACCGACAAATGCAGATGGCGCAAGTACAAGCCTATTTCCAGCCCTTAACTTCGGTGAATGATGTGCTGATGATGCAGACCTTTCGCTCGGTATTAGGTAAAGAGCCAGAAGAAAAGAATCCCGTCTTGCGGATTGAGTCACGTGAAATCAGGCCGATGCACCGCGCTGCTGGCGTGGTGTGGTTTGACTTTAAAACCCTGTGCATGGGGCCGCGCTCACAGAACGATTATTTGGAGATCGCTAATCTCTTTCACACCGTTTTTTTATCCGGGGTGACCTATATGCCGCCCCGCATGACCAATGAGGCTCGGCGCTTTATCTGGCTGATCGATGTGCTGTACGACCATAAAATCAAACTCATTATGAGTGCTGAGCTGCCAGCAGATCAGCTTTATACCGAGGGGCAAATTGTGGGTGAGTTTGCGCGAACCGTGTCCCGGCTAGTTGAAATGCAGTCTCGTGACTATTTAGATGCGCCGCGCCGTGTGGTCCACGCCGGCTTGACCTAAAATAGGGGCATGACAAGCCCTTTCATTCTAAATGCTGATTTGCACTGCCATTCTGTCGTCTCGGATGGCACCTTGACACCAGAGACCTTGGCACTTCGCGCATTTGAAAATGGGGTTCATTTGTGGGCCCTAACCGACCATGATGAGCTGGGCGGTCAACTTCGGGCTAAAAATGCAGCGCGCGACTTAGGTATGGATTACCTTTCCGGCGTTGAGATTTCGGTTACCTGGATGGGTCATACGATTCACATTGTGGGCCTCGGCATTGATGCTGAGCACATTGGGATTTTGGAAGGCTTACGCCGTACTCGGGATGGTCGGCAGAATCGTGCCAAGATGATGGCCGAGCAGTTGGCTAAAGCGGGCATTGCAGGTAGCTTTGAGGGCGCACTTCTGTATGCCGGCAACCCCGAACTGATCTCACGAACCCACTTTGCACGCTTTTTGGTCGAACAGGGTGTATGCCGCGATACCGATCAGGTGTTTAAGAACTATTTAGTAGAACACAAGCCCGGTTACGTTCCACATCAATGGGCTAGCCTAGATGATGCGGTGGCATGGATTAAGGCGGCAGGGGGAGTGGCGGTGATTGCTCATCCCGGGCGTTACAAATTAACGGCCATGCAGCTCGATGAGCTCTTTAAGCACTTCAAAGAGTTGGGCGGTCTCGCAATTGAGGTGGTTACCGGTAGTCATAGCCCCGCACAATATCAAATCTATTCAAAGGCTGCCGAGCACTATGGCTTCATGGCATCGCGCGGCTCTGATTTTCATGATCCGCGGGAGAGTTATATTGACTTGGGCAAATTGCCGCATTTGCCAGAACACTTAACCCCAGTGTGGTCAGTATTCCATTAGACTCTGTAATGCTATTTACTAAAACGCCGACGAAGGCCACTTAATTATGTTTGCTCAGCGCGTACTATCCGGAATGAGGCCAACGGGTCATTTGCATTTAGGCCATTACCATGGTGTGTTAAAAAACTGGGTCCAGTTGCAATCCCAGTACCCCTGTTTTTTCTTTGTGGCCGATTGGCATGCACTCACCACCCATTATGAAACCCCAGATGTGATCGAGGCATCAGTGTGGGAGATGGTGATCGACTGGCTGGCTGCCGGCGTCGATCCAAAACAAGCAACCCTTTTTATTCAGAGCCGTGTACCCGAGCATGCTGAACTGTTTCTGTTGTTATCGATGGGAACGCCACTCGGATGGTTGGAGCGTGTTCCAACTTACAAAGACCAGATTGAAAAGCTTAAGGAAAAGGATTTACAGACCTATGGTTTTTTAGGTTACCCCTTGCTGCAATCGGCTGATATCTTGATTTACCGCGCACAACACGTCCCCGTTGGCGAGGATCAGGTGCCGCACGTGGAGATGACCCGCGAAGTGGCCCGCCGTTTTAATAATTTATACGGGCGTGAGCCTGGTTTTGAAGCCAAAGCCCAGGAATCGATTCAGAAACTCGGCAACAAAGCAGCGAAGTTCTATACCGAGTGCCGTATTGCCTACCAAGAACGTGGTGAAGTTGATGCGATTGAACGGGCCAGGGAATTGCTTCAGCAGGCCCAAAGCATTTCCAATACTGATCGGGAGCGCCTCTTTGGTTACCTCGAGGGATCTCGCAAAGTGATCCTGCCCGAGCCGCACGCTTTGCTTACGGCTGCATCGCGTATGCCGGGTTTGGACGGGCAAAAGATGTCGAAATCCTATGGCAATACCATCGGCATTCGGGAAGAGCCTGCCGTAGTGGAACGCTCGATTAAAACCATGCCCACCGATCCGGCGCGTATCCGTAGAACCGATGCGGGCGACCCAGCGCGCTGTCCCCTGTGGCAGCTGCATTTGGTTTATTCCGATAAACCAACGCAAGAATGGGCTGAAAAAGGCTGCAAATCAGCGGGCATTGGCTGCTTAGAGTGCAAGCAACCCGTCATCGATAGCATCTTGCGCGAGCAGCAGCCGATGTTTGAGCGAGCCCAGCAATACCTAGATGACCCTAGCTTGCTGCGTGCGATTATTGCCGAGGGTGGGGATAAGGCGCGTGCAGTTGCACAAGAAACCATGCGGGATGTTCGCGAGGCTATGGGCCTTGCTTATACCTGAGCCACGTGACGATTCCTGAATCGGTAGGCGCTGTACCAATGCACGCTAGTATTGCCAGTCCATCCGAGTGGGTGAGGCGTTTTTGCCCCTTGATCGCTGCGGGCGGAAGAGTGCTGGATTTGGCCGCAGGATCAGGTCGCCATAGTCTGCATCTGGCTAAGCTGGGGTTTTCGGTACTGGCAGTGGATCGGGATATTGCAGTCCTGGAGGCACTTGCGCAATCGGAGTCGAGCCTGGCGATTCAAATCGAGCAGTTAGATCTGGAAGGGTCAACATGGCCCTTGGCAGATAGAACGGGGCTTTTTGATGCCGTGGTGGCGACCAATTACCTTTACCGGCCTTATTTAGATCTATTGCCCGATCTGCTGGCTGAGGGTGGGGTGCTGATTTACGAGACATTTGCCCATGGCAATGCCGCCTTTGGCAAGCCTAGTAACCCGGATTTCCTACTGCAGACGGGGGAATTGCTGGATTTTGCAATGCGCCATGGTCTTCATGTTCTTGCGTACAGTGATTTATATCAAGCCCAGCCCAAGCCGGCCATGGTGCAGAGCGTATGCGCTGTAAAGGGGGCGCTAAAAGAGCGCCATCCGTTACAATTTCAGGGATGACTACAGTGCAATCCCAAGCCCATCCTGCGAGGTGCTCCAATGCCTAAATCGAAGCCGATGCACGGCAGCATGGTGGCCATTGTCACTCCAATGTTGGAAGACGGAAGCCTCGATTACCCCGGCCTAAAAAACTTGCTCGACTGGCACGTTGCCGAAGGAACGGATGGTATCGTTATTGTAGGTACTAGCGGAGAGTCGCCCACGGTTTCAGTCGAAGAGCATTGTGAACTCATTCGCGTCACAGTCGATCATATTCACGGCCGCATTCCCGTGATTGCTGGAACAGGGGGCAATTCCACCCGCGAGGCAATCGAGCTCACGGAGTTTGCTAAAAAAGTCGGAGCAGATGCCAGTCTCCAAGTGGTTCCCTATTACAACAAGCCAACGCAAGAAGGCATGTACCAGCACTTCAAAACGATTGCTGAAAAAGTCGATTTACCCGTGATCTTGTACAACGTACCTGGCCGCACGGTAGCGGACTTAGCGGGTGAGACTACCGTGCGCTTAGCTGGAGTTCCGGGCATTATCGGTATTAAAGATGCCACCGGCAATTTAGAGCGCGGCAGTGTGCTACTTGCTGAATTAAAGGCTGCAGGGCATGCCGATTTTGCGGTGTTGTCTGGTGATGATTTAAGTGCCATATTTCTAATGTTCATGGGCGGCAAAGGAAATATTTCAGTAACTGCCAATGTGGCTCCGCGCTTGATGCATGACCTCTGTGCTGCCGCAATGGCTGACGATGTTGCAAATGCGAGGGCAATTCAATATCAGTTACTCGGGGTTCATAAAGCCATGTTTACGGAGGCTAACCCGATCCCCGTTAAATGGGCCCTGCATCAAATGGGGAAAATTACGGCGGGCATCCGCTTGCCATTAACCCCCCTCAGTCCCGCATTGCGCGATCCGCTCAAAAAAGCACTCATAGACGCTGGACTATTATGAAAAACGCATTTCTTTTTACGCGCCGCACTTTAATTGTCGCAAGCGTTACTAGCTTACTTGCTTGCACTTCGGTTACAAAAAACGATACGGTTGACTACAAAGCTGCAGGCGCAGTCCGCGGACCTAACCTAACCCTGCCGCCGGATTTGATTACGGCTCAGGCCGACCGCCGTTATATTGTGCAAGATGGCACTGCAACCATGTCGGAGTTCAATGCTGCGTCTAAAAAAATCAGCCAGACTCGTCAGAACGTACTTACCGGAATTCCGGGCATGCGAATTGCGCGGGACGGTGAAAAGCGTTGGCTGGTTGTTGAACGACCAGCGCCAGAACTCTATCCCCTCATCAAGGATTTCTGGCAAGAGAATGGATTTCTCTTGGTAGTTGATTCCCCTTCCACCGGCATTATGGAAACCGATTGGGCAGAAAATCGCTCGAAAATTCCGCAGGATGTTATTCGGAAGACACTAGGCAAATTGCTGGATTCACTTTACGATACCGGTGAGCGCGATAAATACAAAACCCGCCTTGAAGTGCAAAGACCAGGCGTGACCGAGGTCTATATTACCCAGCGTGGTGCATTAGAAAAGTGCGCAAGAGACGGAGCAGATTGTATCTCTACCGTATGGACGCCACGCCCCAACGATCCCGAACTCGAAGCTGTCTTTCTAGCGCGCTTAATGGAGCGTTTGGGCGTATCGCAGGAATCGGCCCGTGCCCAAGTTGCAGCCGCTGCTGTTGCTCCTGCAAAGATTCCGAGAGCGAGGTTTGTTCAAGAGGCCAATAACACCGGCCGTATTGATATGAGCTCTAGTTTTGATCGTGCCTGGCGTGATGTCGGTCTAGCGCTAGATCGTTCTAATTTCACAGTAGAAGATCGCGATCGCTCCAAGGGTATTTACTTTGTACGTTACGTTAATCCGAAAGAAGTGGGCGAATCCAAAGGATTCTTTTCAAAGCTTTTTAGTAGTAGTGATGACTCTAGCCTCAAAGCAAAGCGCTACCGAGTCGTACTCAAGTCGAGTAGCGATAACCTGACGCAGGTTACTGTTCAAGACGATGCTGGCAAACCAGAAAACACTCCTGCTGGATATCGGTTGCTGACATTACTTGACGAGCAATTGATTAAATAACGTGAGATGAAGACGTAAAAAAAGCCGCTTTGCAGCGGCTTTTTTCTTTTCAGCAGGGTATTACTTTCCGGCTGGTGCAGGTGCTGGAGCTGCCGCTGGTGCAGCAGGAGCGGCGCCAGTAGCAGGTGCAGCTGGAGCTGCAGCAGGTGCTGCATCAGCAGGAGCGGCTGCAGGTGCTGGAGCAGCTGCAGGTGCTGGAGCTGGCTTTGCCTCTTCTTTTTTGCCGCAAGCAGCTAAAGTAACTGCAAAAAGGGCGGCGAGTACGAGTGAGAGCGATTTTTTCATTTAATTGATCCTTTAATAATGAATGACTGGTGGCGTTAGCCTAAATAGAACTCGAAAAGAGTGCGGGTTTCCCCGCACAATATTCACCTTTTATTATAGCGATTCTTCGTTTTTTCCTGCCATTAATAACCATCCCGAGCAATAGGCATCGTATAGGGAGTTGTTGCCAGCAGCAATTTCAGCCAAATAGGCACTATTTTCCTCGCCCAATGGCGGTAAGGTATGCCTTTCAGAAAGCACATTCCAGCAGAGTTTCACGGCCAAGGATTCACCTTCCGTTTGGTTTTCACCGTTGCAAAAGATGGCCTTATTCAGTCGCATGAGCCGCGTATGGGGGTGTGGGTGAAGGGGGTTTTGCTTAAGGTATTGCGCAAATGCCTTGGCCGATAGGGGCCGATCTGGGCTACTAAAAAAGGCATGCGGCTTGGGCTCACTCAAGTACGACGCAATCCCTGGAAGCATGGTATCGACGGAGTCTAGCCTCAAGCCCTTCAAGTGCGTGCGTAACTGTTGAACCAGCTCAGGCGGCAAGGTGTCTGGCTGATCGGTTGCAGTTTGTTGTGGATCTTGGTAGCGCCTTTCTAGTGCTGGTAGGGCATCCAATGATTCTGCTAAACGCCACAAACCCTCTTGGAGTAATTCTCGGTAGGAAGCTGCCCGAAATCCAACAGACCAGGTTTGGCAGCCCGCATCGAGTGAGATGCCTTCGTGCGCCACATGCGGTGGCAAATAGAGCATGTCGCCTGGCTCCAAAACCCAGTCCTGGGATGGCTCAAACTGCGCCAAAATCTTCAACGGTAAATTAGGCTTTAGGCTTAAGTCATCTTGCGTTGAGATTTTCCAATGCCGACGGCCTGACATTTGAATCAAAAAAACATCGTAGGAATCCACATGCGGGCCAACGCCACCCCCAGGACCAGCTATGCTAATCATGAGGTCATCGAGGCGAACATCGGGGATAAATCGGAACCAAGACAAAACGGTTTTCGCTGCTGGGTGCAGCGTATCTGCGCCCTGTAGTAATAGTGTCCAATTTGCTTGGCTGATCGATGGAATCGATTTTCTGGAGAAGGGGCCACGGGCCATTTTCCAGGGTTTGCTTTGAATCAGACGGGATTCACTATCAGGATGACCTGCCAGCACGGCCAAATCCGATGCGGAAATTGGGCTTTCGAGTGGCTCGCCAGCAGCCTTCGCAAGCGCAAATGCGGGAATGGCGCCGCGTACCAATAGGGGTTTTTTATGCCAGTGCTTCTGCATAAATTGCTGAGGGCTGATCCCACCCAATAGCGCCCACGGGGCCTTTATGGGCAAGGGGTATGGTGGTGTTGGAGGCTCGTAGGGCGTGCTCAAGTAAAATGATTTCATCTGCAGTTCACAATTAATCTGACCATAGGCTTTTCATACAACGCGCATGAAGATCGAAAAAAATACCGTCGTGTCGCTTCGCTATAAATTAACCGATGCGCAAAACAACCTCATCGAAG
>CANHMJ010000020.1 GCA_947461805.1 Burkholderiaceae bacterium | reverse complement strand
CGATTTCGTAGGGTTTTTAAATCGGGGTTCGGCATACGAAATAGTATCAAGCAAGCGTGCTGTGAATGAAAAAACAAATAAAAGTTAGACTATAGGGATGACGCCATTTATTCGCACGGATCGACTTTTTCCAGCATTGCCGCACATGAACTCCCTCAAATGGATGCTAACAGCCATTCTGGTCTGTTGCGCGCTCTTTATTGCTCAGGGGAATGTGCTGGCAAAAAAACCAGTGAAACCAGCCAATACCCCGCTGGAATTGACTGAGGCAGACAGAACGTTCATTGAGTTGCGGGAGGCTGCCCGCAAAAATGATGCGGCGCGTGCCCAACAGCTTGCTGCCAGTTTGCCAAGCTACATCATGGGTGATTACGTCGAGTATTTCAAGATCAAACCTCAGCTGTTTGATGCGGGCGGTATGGCACGTGCCGAGACAACGGCAGATAGCCAGGTCATGGGATTTTTGAATAGATATGAGGGTACTGCCTTGGCAGACCGCATGCGCAATGACTGGTTGCTGGTACTGGGAAAGCGCAAAGACTGGCGTGCATTTGACGCCGAATACCCTAAATTTGTATTGGACGATGACACCTCAGTGAAATGCTATGCCCTGCAATCCCGCCTAGCCCAGGGTGAAATAGCAGCAAAGACGGCGCACGACGCACGTTTAGTCATGTTAGATCCTAAGTTTTATGGTCAGGGGTGTCAGGAATTAGTCCCTTTATTACTGAACGCTGGGGCCATCACACCAGCCGAAGCAAAAGCCTATGGGCGCAGCGCTGCCGAAATGGGACTCGAAACCATGGGTCGCAAAATGGCGGGAGAGGATCCAATTAGCGAGGTAGTGAAGGCAGCAAGGGCCGATCCAGTAAAAGCCTATCGGGATTTTTCGCAAAGTGCAGGCCGTTATAGCAAAGAAAACCAAGCAGCAGGGTGGGGCGTAATCGGCCAGTTTTTGGCTAAGCGCCAAGACCTCAGGGCAGATGATGTCTATCGGATGCAGCACGACTTGGGCTTTAGTGAGCTACTGTCGACGGAAAGTCAGGAGTGGAAAGTGCGAGCAGCATTGCGCGCACAGGATTGGCCTTTGGTGCGGGATGCCATTGAGACCATGAACCCTGCGTTACGGCAGAAAGATCCTGCGTGGACCTATTGGTATGGGCGGTCGCTCGAGGCTACAGGGCAAGGTGCCAAAGGAAAAGAGCAGTACGAGCTGATTCATGAGCAATTTAATTTTTATGGGCAATTGGCGCGCGAAGAGCTTGGCAAGAAAACCCAAATTCCAGTTCGGGTTCGGGTAACGGATCAAGAAATCAAGCCCATGGCTGAGCGCAAAGGCTTTGTGCGGGGTGAGCGTTTTTATGCCATGAATTTGCGTTTTGAGGGTAATCGCGAATGGAATTGGGAGTTGCGTGGCATGAGCGATAAAGAGTTGTTAGCGGCAGCCGAATACGCAAAACGCATCCAGCTCTACGATCGGACCGTCAATACGGCAGATCGAACTAAAGCAGAGCATGATTTCACCTTGCGCTTTCCAACGCCCTACCGCGAGGAGCTCACTCCCATCGCTAGGCAAATTGATCTCAATTTAGCGTGGGCTTACGGATTAATTCGGCAAGAGTCACGCTTCATTATGAATGCCACTTCATCCGTCGGCGCATCTGGTTTGATGCAAGTCATGCCCAATACAGCCAAGTACGTTGCTAAGAAAATTGGCATGACATCGTATACGCAGGAAAAGCTAAAAGACACCAATACCAATTTAACCTTGGGAAGCAACTACCTCAATATGGTGCTGGTGGATTTAGACGGATCGTGGGTGTTGGCATCGGCCGCCTACAATGCCGGCCCATCCCGTTCTAAGTTATGGCGCGAACGCTTAAATGCTCCCGTTGAGGGCGCTATTTTTGCAGAGACCATACCGTTTCATGAAACCAGAACCTACGTTAAAAACGTATTGTCCAATGCCAGTTATTACTCGGGTGTGATGACTGGCCAAACCATTTCTTTAAAACAGCGCCTTGGAACTATTGCACCCAAGGCTGCAATTCAAAGTGAGTTGCCATGAAATACGATGTACTAGTAATTGGCGGTAATGGATTTGTAGGCAGCGTACTGGTCCGCAGACTGCAGCGTGAGGGCTATTCGGTATTGTTGCCAACGCGCCATTTAGCGGCAGCACGTGATTTTCGTTTGCTGCCAAGCGTCCACCTCGTTCAGGCCGATGTTAATGATCAAGTCACTTTAAATAGTCTATGCAGTCAGGTAAAGTCAGGCGGCACCGTCATTAATTTAGTCGGTGTTTTGCACGATCGTCCAGCCAAGCCGTATGGCAAAGTATTTGAGCGCGCCCATGTATTGCTACCAACCCATTGCATCGCTGCAATGAAAGCCAATGGCATCAAGCGCTATTTGCATATGAGCGCATTAGGCGCAGACTCGCACGGGCCATCGATGTACCAACGCAGCAAAGGCGATGGCGAAGCCGCAGTAAGAGCCAGTGGATTGGATTGGACTATTTTTAGGCCTTCCGTTATTTTTGGACAAGACGATCAATTCATCAATCTGTTTGCCAACTTGGCAAAAGTATTTCCAGTCATTCCCTTGGCGAATGCGCAGGCACTGTTTCAGCCGGTGAGCGTCAATGATGTGGCTGCCGCATTTGTCGCCGCGATTACGATGAAGCAAACCATTCACCAAACCTATTCTTTAGTGGGTCCTGAAGTGCTCAGCATGGCAGAGCTGGTTCGTTTTGCGGCCTTAAAAGCAAAAACGACAACGCGTGTCATTCCAATGCCAGCCTTCGTGGGTTATCTACAAGCATTGATGTTCGAATTTTTGCCCGTGCCCACCTTGATGTCGCGTGACAACATTGCATCCATGCAGTTACCCAACGTATTACCGCCGACTGCAGCAGATGATCTGATCACTACCTTCGGCATATCGCGCCAATCGATTCGGAGTCTGTTGGTTTGAACATCTACGCCGTTGGCGGAGCAATACGGGACGCTGTTATGGGTATCCCGGTGAACGACATTGATTATGTGGTGGTCGGAAGTAGCGCTGGGGAAATGATTGCACTGGGCTACCAACCCGTTGGTAAAGACTTCCCCGTCTTTTTGCATCCCCAAACCCATGCCGAATATGCCTTAGCTCGGACCGAGCGAAAAACAGGCATCGGTTACCAGGGATTTCATTTTTATGCCGATCCTTCGGTCACCTTAGAGCAAGATTTACAACGGCGTGACCTCACCATCAATGCGATGGCTCAGCGCGTCGATGACACCGGCGCATTAGTAGGCCCCATCATCGATCCCTATGGCGGTCAAAACGACATAGAGGCTAAAGTATTTCGTCATGTGTCCGCTGCCTTTGCAGAAGACCCGTTGCGTTTATTGCGCATTGCTCGATTTGCTGCGCGCTTTCCAACATTTACCATTGCACCCGAAACGCAGGAGGCACTGCACGCCATTGTGCGTTCGGGCGAGTTATCGGCATTATCGCCAGAACGCGTATGGCAAGAGCTGGGTCGAGGCATGGGTTCAGCAGATCCGCTGCGCATGGTTGAAGTCCTTTTAGAGACTGGCGCTGCAGACCAATTTTTGCCGCAACCCTTCATTGCAGTTTGTGAGAATCCACAATCAAAGAAACAGCTGGCTAGCGACTTTGATTTATTAGCGGCAAACAAAGTAGCAGACGTAGATTCAGTTTGTGCCGTGCTTTTAGCCGATCTCAGTGAAGACGCCATTCGCCAATGGTCAGAAACAATCCGTATGCCACACAGCACCCGGGATTTTTCAGAACTGTTCTCAGCGCTAAAAAAAAGAGTGACACAGCAAGGCATTAGCGCAGTTGATATTCTGGCTTGGTTTAACCGAGCCGATGTTTGGCGCAAGCCCGAGCGCGCAGAAAAACTAATCGCACTAGCCAGTGTTTTACATTTGCACGTGGAGAGAATCAGCTCCGCCCTAGCAGCAGCGCAGGCCGTTGATAGTCAAACTGTGATTGAGGGCCTTTCGGTAGCAGAGCGGCAGCAGGGTGAATGCATTCGCACCGCAATCGATGCTGCACGATTACAGGCTGTGGAGTCGGTTACGGCCGCCTAAGCCTGGAAGCATGTCTAGCGAGAGTCTGGGCAGATTCTTTTTGAATGCAAAGACTTTAAATAACTCCCCCATCTCTGCTTCTGATAACAATTTTTGTAAGGCATTGGAGACCGGTAAAAAAGCAGTCGCGTTAGCCGGATCCATTTTCTCCAAAACTAAATCACCAATACCGGCTTCCAATAAGAAGTTACCTTGATTGTTGAAATAGATTTCGTCCGCTCCAGCAGCAAGGGCCGCGCTCGAAATGGAAGACCATTCCACATGACTCGTTAGATCGCACAGACCAGGTAGATACAGTGGATCAGTAATGGCGTGGTGACGATGGTGGGCCATCAATGTCCCTTGCTCACGCTGCGGGTGAAAAAACTCGCTCGCCGGAAACCCATAATCCAGAGTAATTAAAAGACCACTCGTCAGCGCCTGAGTTACGGCCGCAATCCAGGCCACACTTTGTGGATGGATTTCGGTGGTGTAGCCCTCGGCAAAAGAGTGGGTAAGGAGATAGTCCGGCAATAACTGCGGGTCCACTGCGGGCCCGATCTCTAAAGCAAAGGCACCATTTTTAATGACCACCCCTTGCAAATGCCACGCTCCTTGTTGGTAAACAATACGTTCGCACGGTATCGCATCCAGTACTTCATTTGCGATGATGACCCCCTCAAATTTACTAGGCAGGGCGCTTAGCCAGTCGATTGCGGTTGAGCATTGCAGATCATTTTTCGTTTCTTCTAACAAGGTGCGCTGACGCTGTGCTAAATCAGGAGCGATTTCGAGAATGCCATAGTGGTCTAAGGGAAAATTGAGCTCCGTTAGGCGATGAAGGATGGATGCCGCTAACTTACCTGTTCCAGCGCCAAACTCCAGAATGCGGGTTGGTTTACCTTCGGACCGAAATGCCTCTAAGACGGGCAGGATGGCATTGGTCAGTGCCATGCCAAAAAAAGGACTAATCTCTGGGGCGGTAGTGAAGTCCCCGCCACTTCCTAATTTATGTGCACCGGCACTGTAATAGCCACTGCCGGCTTGGTACAAGACCATCTCCATGTAGCGCGAAAAAGGCAAGAAACCCCGGTGCGATGCTACTTCTAGAGCAATTTCTGCGCTTAAGCTTGCGCTATGCGCCTTTTCAGTGTCGGTCAAGGTAATATCCATAACTCGCTAGTCTAAGAGAAAAACGTGAATTCAAGCTCCCTTACCTCACCCAAGGCCAAAAAATGCGTTTTGGTCACCGGCGCTGCAAAGCGCGTGGGGCAGGCTATTGCCATTCATTTTGCAGAACAAGGCTGGGATGTTGCCGTGCATTTTGGGCAATCTAAAACGGAGGCCGATGAAACGGTTACTGCGATTCAGAAATTAGGCTCAAGAGCAATGGCGTTTCGGGCTGATTTAGCCAGCGAGTCAGAAATTACTGCTTTGTTTAAGGCTGTCACAGTCAATATGGGCGCTCTGGATTGCATCGTCAATAGCGCCTCACAGTTTGAGTATGACCGGGCCAGTGCAGAGCCTGAGCTCATTAACGCGGCTTTTTTTCAGAAGATGATGCAGGTGAATGTTTTAGCGCCAGTCCTCTTGGCGCAACTCCTCTACCGACAGCAAAAATCCAGAGCAGTAGATTCTTCGCCCAATGGCGATATTCCGGCAGTGATACAACTACTCGATCAGAAGCTGATTAATCTCAACCCCGATTATTTTTCATACACCCTCTCGAAGGGCGCGCTGGAGTATGCGAGCCAAATGATGGCGATGGATTTCGCCCCGTATCTGCGCGTGGTTGGATTAGCGCCTGGTATTTCACTTCCGTCTGGGCCGCAGTCTGAGGATAGCTTTAAGGCAGCCCATACAATGACGCCATTAAAGCGCTCATCCACACCAATCGATATTGCAAAAGCCGCAGTTTTTATTGCGGAGTCGAATGCGATTACGGGCACCACAATTTACGTAGATGGAGGGCAGCATTTAATGCCATCATCGCGCGATGTTATGTTTAAAACAGAATAGGCTTTACAGAATGCTAGACGCTATGCCACACCCCTCCTTGCTCAATTGCCGCCGTTTGTTTTTGCGCGATTATGAGATTTACATCAATATCGGCGTACATGACTTTGAGAAAAAAGCAGAGCAGCGGGTAATTCTGAATATTGATCTGTACATACCGTTTGTACTCAATACGCCAACAAAAGATACCTTGGATGAAGTACTCGATTACGACTTCATGCGCGAGACCATTCGGACCCGAGCCCAGAAAGGCCACATCCATTTACAAGAAACCCTCTGCGACGATATTGTTGCGGCCATGCTGGCTCACCCCAATGTGATGGCAGCCCGTGTTTCCACTGCTAAGCCAGACGTATATTCGGATTGCCATTCGGTGGGCGTTGAGGTGTTTCGCCTCAAAGATTCAGATACGGTAAGGTAAGACTGTGAACGATCCTCGCAAAGCAGCGTTTGAAGAAAACAAACTCGAGAAAAAACTATCACGACTCGTTGGTCAAGCAATTGGTGATTTTGGCATGATCGAGGATGGTGACAAAGTGATGGTGTGTGTATCGGGAGGCAAAGATAGCTACGCAATGCTCGATATTTTGCTAAAGCTGCGAGAGAGAGCGCCTATCCAATTTGAAATTGTTGCAGTAAATTTAGATCAGAAACAACCGAATTTTCCAGCAGAAACACTTCCGAACTATTTAACCAGCTTAGGCGTACCCTTTCACATTGAAGAGCAAGATACTTATAGTATTGTGAAGCGCGTGATACCAGAGGGTAAAACAACCTGCGGTTTATGCTCTCGTTTGCGGCGCGGAATTTTGTATCGGGTTGCCGATGAATTGGGCGCTACTAAGATTGCCCTTGGCCATCACCGCGACGATATTCTAGAAACTCTATTGCTTAATATGTTTTATGCCGGCAAATTGAAGGGCATGCCACCCAAGCTGCGATCCGATGACGGTAAGCACATCGTGATTCGTCCGCTTGCCTACGTGCCTGAAAAGTTGCTCGAACGGTATGCAGACGATATGCAGTTCCCCATCATTCCATGCGATTTATGTGGAAGTCAGCCTAATCTTCAGCGCGGTGCGATGAAGCAAATGCTACGTGACTGGGAAAAGAAACATCCAGGCCGGGTGGAAAACCTCTTTCGGGCGATGCACCACATCGTGCCATCGCACTTAATGGACCGCGAGGCATTTGATTTCACCAATTTAGATGTTGATGGTAGCGTCGGTGGAGCCCTCGGTAATTTGGGAGCCAGATCGCCAGGCGATCGCGGAATTGATGAGGCTGAACTCGATGAATTAGCCTGCGGCACCCTAATTCGCAGTGTTTATAATTGACAGCATGAACATTGTCATACTGGCTGCAGGACAGGGAAAGCGGATGAAATCGGCTTTGCCGAAGGTCTTGCAAACCCTTGCCGGTAAACCCTTACTAGAGCATGTGCTCGTCACCGCCAATCAGCTCGTCGGTAAAGCCAAAACAAAACCCATCATTGTGATTGGCCATGGCGCAATTGCCATCACCGCTTACTTTGAACAGATTCAAAAAGATCATCCAGGACTTGCTAACGTAGTAACCGTGATGCAAAAAGAGCAAAAAGGCACCGGCCATGCGCTGTTGCAAGCCCTTCCTAAGCTTGATCTAGATGAGCCCACCTTAGTGCTTTATGGTGATGTTCCTTTAATTTCTAAAAAAACCTTGATGCGTTTAGTAACCTTGGCCGATGGCAAGCGCGGCAGTGACTCCGCCCTAGCCTTGCTGACGCAGCAAATGGATAACCCAACAGGGTATGGTCGAATTTTGCGTGATGCGGAAGGCGCCGTCACAGGCATCGTTGAGGAAAAGGATGCGGATCGCCACCAAAAAAACATCTCCGAAATTAATACGGGAATCATGGTGCTGCCAAGTGGCCGACTTAAGAAATGGCTTAAGTCATTGCAGGCGAGTAATGCGCAAGGCGAGTATTACTTAACGGATGTCATTGCAATGGCTGCGCGCGACCATGTTCCCATTCGCACAGCTCAAGCCGATTTTGAGTGGGAAACCATTGGCGTTAATAGCCGCGATCAATTGGCAGCGTTAGAGTGCACCCATCAGCACGTGATTGCGATGCAATTAATGGAGGCGGGCGTAACCTTGCTCGATCCAGCGCGGATTGATGTTCGCGGTAACCTTAGCTGCGGTTTGGATGTGGTCATCGATGTCGGGTGTATTTTTGAGGGCAATGTCACGCTAGACTCCGGCACACGAGTGGGCCCGTATTGCATCGTGCGCAATAGCGCGATTGGCAAACAGGTTACGATCCAGGCATTTAGCCATTTAGATGGCGCTGTGGTTGGAGCCAATTCCATTATTGGGCCCTATGCTCGTTTACGGCCTGGCGCCAATTTGGCGAATGATGTGCACATTGGTAATTTTGTCGAGGTTAAGAATAGCCAGATTGATTCCAATAGCAAGGCAAACCATTTGGCGTATGTTGGTGATTCAATTGTGGGCGCACGCGTCAATATTGGCGCTGGCACCATTACCTGCAATTACGATGGCGTCAATAAACACCAGACCATTATTGAAGACGATGTCTTCATTGGTTCCGATACACAGCTTGTTGCCCCTGTTCGAGTTGGACGTGGGGCGACCTTAGGTGCCGGCACAACCTTAACAAAAGATGCGCCTGCTAATCGGTTAACGGTATCGCGCGCAAAGCAGTTATCGATTCCGTGGCAGCGCCCCGTTAAGCAAGAAAAGAAAGCAGCCGGCAAAAAAGGTGCTGCCAAAAAAGCGACAGCCAAAAAAACGGTAAAGGCCAAAAAATAATGTGCGGTATTGTTGGCGCGGCATCACGCAAAAATATTGTTCCTATATTAATTGAAGGCTTACGGCGTTTAGAGTACCGTGGTTACGATTCGTGTGGATTTGCCGTTATTAATGCAGCAGATGCCAAGCACCCCATCGAGCGCGCTCGGACGACCGCACGGGTGGCTGAACTGGCTGCACAAGGCAATCAGTTTCATGGCACTTTGGGTATAGCCCATACACGCTGGGCAACCCACGGCAAACCGGATACCCATAACGCCCATCCCCATATATCCAATCAGTTAATCGCAGTAGTACATAACGGCATTATTGAAAACTACGATGTATTGCGCACCGAGCTGATAGCATCAGGCTATGTATTTCAGTCAGAGACTGACACTGAAGTTATTGCCCACTTAATCCACCAAACCTACATTGCACAATCAAGTCGTAATATCGCACTTGCTGTGCGTGCGGTGTTGCCTCGTTTGCATGGCGCCTATGCGATTGGGGTGATTGC
Source organism: Burkholderiaceae bacterium (assembly GCA_947461805.1). Classification (GTDB taxonomy): domain Bacteria; phylum Pseudomonadota; class Gammaproteobacteria; order Burkholderiales; family Burkholderiaceae; genus Polynucleobacter. The sequence goes on along the minus strand of CANHMJ010000020.1, from coordinate 6,138 downwards.
ACAAGATTGCCCTGATACCTTAATTGGGGCGCGTGTTGGCTCTCCGCTGGTGGTTGCCTTTGGTGAAAATGAACACTTTATTGCATCCGATGCGTTAGCGCTGGCAGGGCATGCAAAGACCATGCTGTATTTAGAGGAAGGTGATGTTGCCGTTTTAAAAGCGGATCAGGTCAGCATTACCGATGGCAATGGTCAATTGGTTCAGCGCGTGCAAAAACCCATGCCAGCCCAAGCGGACTCCGTTGATTTAGGCCCATATCAGCATTACATGCAAAAAGAAATTTTTGAGCAGCCTACGGCGATTGCCAATACGCTTGCCAATATTACGCATTTTGGACCTGATCTTTTTAATGCCGATCCACAGGCATGGCGGGAGTTTGATCAGGTTCTGATTTTGGCGTGTGGCACTAGTTATTATTCGGCTTGCGTTGCCAAGTATTGGCTTGAATCGATTGCAGGAATGCCAACGCAGGTGGAAATTGCCAGCGAATACCGCTATCGTGTTTCGGTACCTAATCCCAAGACATTGATTGTGGTGGTTTCGCAGTCGGGCGAGACGGCGGATACCTTAGCCGCACTGCGTCATGCAAAAGAACTCGGCCATACGATGACCTTGGCGATATGCAATGTGGCCAGCAGCGCCATGATTCGCGAAACGAATTGGCGCTTTCTAACTAAAGCAGGGACTGAAATTGGAGTTGCCTCAACCAAAGCATTTACTACGCAATTACTTGCACTCTACCTATTGACCATGTCGATTGCCAAACGCCAAGACCGTATTGGTGATGCAGAAGAAAAAAATGCACTAAAGGCATTGCGACACTTGCCTAAGGCCTTGATTGCCGTGTTGGCCTTAGAGCCACAAATTATTGCCTGGAGTGCAGCTTTTGCTCAGTGTGAAAATGCGCTGTTCTTGGGTCGAGGTCTGCACTACCCCATCGCCCTTGAAGGCGCTTTAAAGCTCAAAGAGATTTCGTATATTCATGCAGAAGCCTATCCAGCCGGCGAGTTGAAGCACGGGCCATTGGCATTGGTTACTGAAAAAATGCCGGTCGTGACGGTAGCGCCAAACGATGCACTGCTTGAAAAACTCAAATCCAATATGCAAGAGGTGAAAGCCCGTGGCGGCCGCTTGTATGTATTTGCCGATCAAGATACCGAAATCGTGAGTAGCGATGGCATTGCCGTTATTCGTTTACCTGAATACTATGGTGATTTATCACCCATTTTGCATGTGGTGCCACTGCAGTTACTGGCGTACCACACGGCCTGTGCTCGTGAAACCGATGTGGATAAACCAAGAAACTTGGCGAAAAGTGTGACTGTCGAATAAGTCCTCACGCCGCTTGCGGTTGGATTGCCTCCAAGTCCATACTACTTCGGGCTGAAATGACTTCGGAGAGGCCTAGAGCACTGAATAAAGCCCCTTATCTGTGTTCAAATAAGGGTTGCCATGAGCGAATCAATTTTTAGCACATCACCCTATAAACAAAGACGCACGCACTTCGTTCAGCGCGCAGTAGTCATGCTCTTTGCGGCTAGCTTAGTCGCTTGTGCTGCCGGGCCCGATTTCAAGGAACCGGACGCTCCAAAGGTAGCTCGCTTTACTGAAAAGCCGACTGCCACCAGATTGGCGACTGCACCTAACGTAGCTGGGGGGACAGAGCAACAGATTATTCCAGATACGGATATTCCGGCGGAGTGGTGGACCTTATTTAAATCGCCTGAGCTTGATAAGCTAATTAAAACAGCGTTGGAGCAAAATCCGAACTTAGCTGCTGCAGATGCGGCGCTGCGAGTCGCTCAAGAAAACGTCAATGCACAAATTGGCGGCCAGTATTTTCCAAGCATTGGCTTAGGTGGTAGTGCAACGCGTCAACAACAATCATTGGCTACATTTGGGCTGCCTGGTCAAAACATTTATAACGTGTACAACACCTCCATTAATGTGGGATATCGCTTAGATGTATTTGGTGCTGCGAGGCGAGCCGTAGAAAGTGCCCGCGCACAAGCAGAGATTAGTCAATTTCAGCTTGAAGGCGCATACCTTGCGCTGACTGCAAATATTGTGACGGCGGCGGTTCGCGAAGCGGCACTGCGCGCCCAATACGCTGCTACATCCGAGATTCTAAAAGCCCAGCAAAATTTTGCAGATGTAACCGAGCGCCAGCTTGCGATTGGGACCGTTTCACGGGTTGACCTGACCTCGCAGCAAACCTTAGTAGCCAACTCCCAGGTTGATTTATTAACCTATGAACGTAATCTTGCTTTTGCACGTAATCAGCTTGCTGTATATACCGGTGCATTTCCCAGTAATGCGCAGATCGCTGAATTCGAGTTAGCCAATTTACATTTGCCCGATAAACTCCCGCTTTCCCTGCCATCCAGCTTGGTACGGCAACGCCCCGATATTCGAGCGGCCGAGGCCCTACTCAAATCGACTAATGCCTTAGTGGGTGTGGCTACGGCCAATCTGTTGCCACAGATTAATCTCAGTGCCAGCGTAGGCTCAGTTGCGCTCTCCTCAGGTGCCTTATTTGGGCCCACGGCAGCAATTTGGAGCGTTGCTGGCGGAGTCTTTCAGCCCTTATTTCAAGGCGGGCAACTACTAGCGCAGCGGCGCGGTGCTATCGCGGGTTACGAACAGGCGGTGTTTCAGTATCAAGCCACTGTTCTGACTGCCTTCCAAGAGGTAGCCGATGCCTTACGTGCCCTAGAGACAGGCGCCCAGTCATTAAAGGCGGCTGCCGATGCCGAGCGCTTCTCTAAAGAAACCTTAGATTTAGTACAAGAACAATACAAGCTAGGAACCAGTAGCTACTTAGCCGTGCTCTATTATCAAAACCTGTATCAGCAAGCCAAGGTCAAGTTTGTACAGGCTCAGGCGGTACGCTTTGCAGATACAGCGGCACTGTTCGCTGCTTTGGGTGGAGGCTGGTGGAACCGAGATGGTCCAGCATATCAATCGAATGTTGCGAGGAATGCGCAATGAAATCATTGCAGGAATTAATTCAAACACTGAAGTCCAAAGTACGTGAGTGGAAACTAATGGAATACGTCAGCAAGGCATGGAATGCAATAAGTCAATTATTTAGTCGCATTGGCAATACGCTCCGTCTGCGTGCACGATTCAAGAACACAAAAACTTACGCTAAGCTTATGGCGATGACGCCGCTGCGTCGCCGCATGACCGTTATGTTGATTTCGGTTTTCATCTTGCTTGGATTGTTGGTTGGTTTCAATACGCTTAAAACCGCATTGATTACTTACTTTATTTCCAGCATGGGCTTACCGCCTGCAACCGTATCTACCATGGTGGCAGAGGAAGATGAGTGGCAGCCGACCTTAAGTAGTGTGGGTAATATTCGCGCGTTTCGTGGGGTTGATTTAAGTGCCGAGACTAGTGGCGCAGTATTGGATGTATTCGTTAAATCTGGAATGGATGTGAAGAAGGGCGATTTATTAATTCAGCTCAATGATGCGTCGGATATTGCCCAGCTGAATTCCTTTAAGGCAATGGCTGATTTAGCCAAGGTGATTAATGAGCGCGATAAACAGCAGCTAGCCATTCAGGCTATTAGTAAAAACGTCTTTGATACTAGTGCAGCGGATGCTAAATCAAAAGCTGCACAGGTTGAGCAGCAGGCCGCGCTAGTTGCAAAGAAGAGCATCAAAGCACCCTTTAGTGGTCGTGTTGGCATCATTGCGATTAACCCAGGTCAATATGTCAATGCAGGCGATAAGATGTTGACTGTGCAAACGCTTGATCCCATTTTTGTGGATTTCACATTGCCACAAAGTACCGCAGGCATGATTCAGGTGGGCCAAGAGATTGAAATGAAGACCGACGCATTTAAAGATGCTGGGTTCAAGGGCAAGATTACTGCAGTTAGCCCAAAGGTTGAGCTCAATACACGCAATATGCAAATTGAAGCAATGGTGAATAATCCCGATAAAAAGGTATTGCCAGGGATGTTTGCAAACGTCACTATCAACTTAGGTAACCGCGTCAAATACCTGACCCTACCCCAAACAGCGATTACCTACAATCCCTATGGCAGTACTGTTTTCATTGCTCGCAAAACCGATCGTAAGGATAAGCAAGGTAAGCCACTAATTGAAGCTGAGCAAGTATTTGTGACAACGGGCCTAACCCGCGGCGATCAAGTTGCAATTATTAAAGGCCTAGAGCCAGGCGTGATGGTGGTCACTAGCGGACAACTCAAATTAAAAAATGGTACGCCATTGATTATTAACAATCAGGTCCAGCCCGGCTTTAATCCGAATCCAAAGCCACAAGAACAATAAATCGAGCGAACTGACTAATTTATGAAGTGGACTGATCTATTTATTCGCAGACCCGTGTTGGCGCTGGTTGTGAGTGCGCTCATTCTGGTGTTTGGACTAAAGTCTGCCAGCACCTTGCCAGTCAATCAGTACCCGCAAACCCAAAATGCCATTGTTACCATCACAACGGCGTATTTTGGTGCAGATCCAGAAACGATTGCCGGCTTCATTACTCAGCCATTAGAGGCCGCGATTGCACAAGCGCAAGGAATTGATTACCTCTCTTCGACCAGCATTAGCGGCATCTCCACCATTATTGCAACCTTGCAGCTCAATTACGATGCCAATAAAGCGCTGACGCAAATCAATACGCAAATCAGCTCAGTGCGTAATCAATTGCCACCGCAGGCTCAGCAGCCCATCTTAACCGTTCAGGTTGGCCAATCCACTGCAGCAATGTATCTGGGTTTTTACAGTGACGTTATTCCCAACAACAGCACAACCGATTACCTTTTGCGCGTAGTAAAGCCAAAGCTTGACTCGGTAGCCGGCGTTCAAAATGCCGAGATCTTAGGTGGTCGCAAGTTTGCCCTGCGTGCGTGGTTGGATCGTGACCGCATGGCTGGTGTTGGCGTAGGGGCAGATGATGTTTATAACGCGCTCGCAGCCAATAATTATCTTTCTGCTGTTGGTAGCACGAAGGGTGAAATGGTAGCCGTCGATTTGGTAGCAGGGACCGATCTCCATACCCTGGATGAATTCCGAAAATTGGTAGTCAAGCGCAATGGTGCGGACATTGTGTACTTGGATCAAGTTGCCACAGTCAGCCTAGGGTCGGATGACTACAACACCAACGTCGCATTTAGCGGCAAGCAGTCGGTGTTTATTGGTATCAAAGTAGCTCCAGATGCGAATTTACTTGATGTTGCAGAACGCGTACGTGCAGTCTTGCCAGATATTCAGAAGCAATTGCCAACCGGCTTAGTTGGCAACATTGTCTATGACTCCACTAAATTTATTACAACCTCAATCGATGAGGTGGTAGCTACCTTACTTGAGGCGCTCCTCATTGTGACCGTGGTTATCTTCTTGTTCTTAGGAAGCTTCCGCGCAGTTGCGGTGCCTGTTATTGCGATGCCACTGTCGCTCATCGGCACTTTCTTCTTAATGCAGGTCTTGGGTTATTCCATCAATTTGCTAACGCTTCTCGCCTTAGTGTTGGCGATCGGCTTGGTAGTAGATGACGCCATCATCGTGGTGGAAAACGTGGACCGCCATATGAAAGAGGGTAAGTCACCGCTCGAGGCATCATTAATTGCGGCGCGAGAACTCGGCAATCCTATCTTAGCAATGACGGTAGTTTTGATTGCTGTTTATATCCCCATTGGCTTTCAGGGCGGCCTTACCGGCGCCTTATTCACCGAGTTTGCATTTACCTTGGCCAGTGCAGTGGCAGTTTCTGGAGTAGTAGCCTTGACGCTATCACCTATGATGTGCTCGCGTATTTTTACCGAAGGGCAAGAAACTACTCCCTTTGTCAAAAAGATCGATGCGATTTTTGATCGAGTGCACCACCGCTATCAAACCCTCTTACGTGACCTCTTGAGTACCTGGCAGGTCATTATTGTGATGGGCGTATTTTTATTGGGCGGTGTTGCGTATCTCTATGCAACTGCCCATTCTGAATTAGCGCCGGTTGAAGATCAAGGCATTGTATTGATGCAGGCCTCCGGCCCGCCCAATGCCACGGTCAATCAAATGCAGACCTATGCCGATCAGATTCAAAAAATCGCCGCCGCCGAGCCTGAGTATTTGCAGATGTTCCAAATTACGAGTGCGACTAGTAGCTTT
>CANHMJ010000019.1 GCA_947461805.1 Burkholderiaceae bacterium | reverse complement strand
TTTGCCAGCAAAGTGCTTAATCACGTCAACTGAAATGCCGGCCTCGCTTGGGCTGCAGGGCCCTGGTGAAATACAAATGCGATCCGGTTTGAGTGCCTCAATCTGCGCAAGGGTGATTTCATCATTGCGATACACGCGAACATCTTCACCGAGTTCAGCGAAATATTGAACTAGGTTATAGGTGAACGAATCGTAGTTATCAATCATGAGGAGCATCAAGACCTCCTTGTACTAAATCAGCAGCCATCAGAACCGCACGTGCCTTGGCTTCGGTTTCACGCCATTCAGCAGCTGGGTCAGAGTCAGCTACAACCCCAGCACCTGCTTGTGAGTGCAGCATGCCATCGCGAATGACGCCCGTACGAATCACGATTGCCACATCCATGTCGCCAGAAAAAGACAGGTAACCTGCTGCACCACCATAGATGCCGCGCTTAGTAATCTCCATTTCATCGATGATTTCCATGGCGCGTATTTTAGGAGCGCCCGATAAAGTACCTGCTGGAAAAGTCGCTCGGAGCACATTCATATTGCTCATATTATCGAGCAACTCGCCCTCGACCGAGCTGACGATGTGCTGCACGTGGGAGTATTTTTCAATCACCATCGAGTCCGTGACTTTGACGGTACCTGTTTTGGCTATGCGACCTACATCGTTGCGGGCTAGATCGATCAACATGACGTGTTCAGCAATTTCTTTTGGGTCAGCGAGCAGTTCTTTGGCTAAGCGCGCATCCTCTTCTGGGGTGGCACCGCGTGGACGGGTTCCAGCTAGGGGGCGGATGGTCACAATCTTTTGTGATTCGCGAAGTTCTTGCCGTACCAAGATCTCCGGCGATGAGCCGACCACCTGCAAGTCGCCGAAATCATAGAAATACATATATGGTGAGGGATTTAACGAGCGCAGTGCGCGGTAGAGTGCCAACGGCGATTCAGTAAATGGCTTACTAATACGCTGACCAATCACCACTTGCATGCAGTCACCTGCGAGAATGTAATCTTTTGTACGGCGAACAGCGGCTTCAAAATCAGCAGCATCAAATCGGCGAATCAATTCGGTTTTAGTGCTTGGGGGTGTTGCTGGCATAGTGACCGACCGACCGATGCACTGACGCAGCTCATCCAATCTAGCCTGTGCTCGCTCAAAATCATTTTTGATATTGGGGTCTGCATAGACGATTAAATAAATACGACCCGCTACGTTATCAATCACCGCGAGCTCTTCGGTGAGCATCAATTGAATATCGGGCACATGCAATTCATCGGGCAAGGTATGTTGTGCAAGACGTGACTCGATGTAGCGCACCGTGTCATAGCCAAAGTATCCTGCGAGGCCACCACAAAAACGGGGCAGGCCGGGTGGAACGGCTACCTTAAAGCGCTTAAAGTACGCATCGACAAAATCCAATGGGTTGTCGTGGTTGGTCTCGATAACCTTACCGTCTGTGACCACTTCGGTGGCGGGCGCAATTGGAGCGCCAATCGAGCGGAGAATGGTTTTTGCTGGAAGGCCAATAAATGAAAAGCGCCCAAAACGCTCCCCCCCAACAACGGACTCCAGTAAATAGGTATTTTTTTGACCGCTGGTGCTCGTGAGCTTGAGGTACAGAGATAGCGGTGTTTCTAAGTCGGCTAGGGTTTCTTGTACAAGGGGGATGCGATTAAAACCTTGGGCGGCTAGAGCATCAAATTCAGCGCGTTGCATTAGGCTTTGCTCACTTCCGTTCGCATGGCCGCAATGACGTCAGCGTAATTTGGTTTGCCAAAAATAGCCGATCCAGCAACAAAGGTATCGGCACCCGCCTTGGCAATCGCCGCTATATTCTCTGCCTTAATGCCGCCATCGACTTCAAGGCGAATGTGTTTGCCAGTCTCCCGCTCATAGCGATCCAAGCGCGCACGTAGCGTCGCAATTTTCTCTAGCGTGCTCGGAATAAAGGATTGCCCACCAAAACCGGGGTTCACCGACATCAGCAAAACCAAATCAATTAAGTCTAAGGTGTGATCGAGGTGATCTAGCGGCGTAGCCGGATTAAAGACTAGACCAGCGTAGCAGCCATGATCGCGAATCAAATTGAGGCTGCGGTGCACGTGGCCGCTTGCTTCCGGGTGGAAGCTAATTAAATTAGCCCCTGCCTTAGCGAAGTCTGGAATGATGCGGTCAACGGGCTCGACCATTAAATGGACATCAATCATGGCTGGTTTGCCATCTTTTACGGCATAGGAACGAATCGCTTCGCAAACTAAAGGTCCAATGGTTAGATTGGGTACGTAATGGTTGTCCATCACATCAAAGTGCACCCAGTCAGCCCCGGCGGACAAAACACCTGTGACTTCTTCGCCCAAGCGAGCAAAGTCAGCGGACAGAATGGATGGGGCAATAAGATATTGCTTTGATCGACCTAGTTCTGGCTTTTGGCTCATATTGGCTTGAAAGAAAGGGGTTTTTGAGGGTCCATACCTAGATTCTAGCTTGCAGTTGCCTTCAGGATGAAGCAGAATGCCTCCATGAATTCCCATGAAATCCGTATTTCCGTACGCTCCCAGTACTTGCCAGAGCAGTCTGATCCCGACAACCGGCAATTTGCCTTTGCCTACACGGTCACGATTCGTAACATCGGCACTACCCCGGTGCAGCTCATTGCACGCCACTGGCACATCACCGATGGGGACAATGCCGTGCAGGAAGTACGTGGTTTAGGGATTGTGGGACAGCAACCCCTATTACGCGCCGGCGAGCAGTTTGAATACACCAGTTGGGCCACTTTGCCCACGCCTGCCGGTACCATGCGTGGGGAATACTTTTGCGTAACGGAGGATGCCCACTTTTTTCAGGCGCCGATCGCTGAATTTGCCCTCGTCATGCCGCGCACCCTGCATTAACGGGGCTGGAGGGTGTTAATCCTCTTTTCTGCCCTTGCTGGTCCAAAAAACAATGAATAAAAGTAAGCACAAGGCAAGCAGGCCCTCGAGTACAAAAAGTAGCATGGGGTATTGATCGAGTAAATTGGCAATCATGATGATGAATTGGTACCCTTTTTGTAAAAGCAAGAAACAGCAATCGCTGCACCAATGCCATCTTATCGCGATGTTTGGTCTGGCGTTGGTCTTGCTGGTGGGGTGCGCTACCCCGCCTACAAAAGCCCCAGGACAACGAGCGCCATCGATCGATAGCAGCATTCCTGCCACAAGCTTTAACAGCCCAATCGCCACTTTTAGCGCCGTAGCGTGGCAACAAATACCCGGCTGGCAAGAGGATGACTTGAGTGCGGCTTGGCCTGCCTGGCTTGAAAGCTGCAAGGCCATGGTGAAGCGCAATAGCACCCGTTCATGGAGCGGCGTTTGTGATCGCGCCAAAACCGTATCTGGCTCGAATCCACAGGCAGTGCGTCGCTATTTTGAAGATGTGTTTCAGGCATACGCCATTCGCAGTAATTCCACTGGCAGTGAAACAGGATTAGTGACCGGCTATTACGAGCCCATCATGAACGGATCACGCGCGCGCACGTCGCGATACACCGTTCCCCTATATGGCTATCCCGCAGCATGGAGCCGCAACAAACCAAATCCAGGACCAGCGCGCGCAGAGTTAATGGAATCGAATCTTTTGCGTGGCTCAGAACTGGTTTGGGTTGAGGACCCAGTTGCTGCAGCCTTTATGCAAATTCAGGGCTCGGGCAAAATTAAACTGGATGATGGTACGGTTTTGCGCTTTGGCTTTGCTGGTACGAATGAACAGCCATTCAAATCCTTTGCCCAGTGGCTTTTAAATAAAGGCGAGATCACCCGAAGCCAAGCGACGATGCAGGGTATTCAGAGCTGGGCCAAGCGCAATCCCCGCCGCGTGGAAGAAATGCTCAATGCTAATCCGCGGTTCGTATTTTTTAAGGCGTTGCCGAGCAATGTCAGTCCCGATTTAGGTCCGATCGGCGCACTGGGCGTGCCGTTAACCGCAGAGCGCAGCATTGCAGTCGACCTCAAAGCGATGCCACTGGGAGCACCCGTTTTTATTGCAACGACACGCCCCTTGAGTAAGCAAGCCTTACGCCGCTTAGTCATGGCGCAAGATACGGGAACTGCTATTGTGGGCGGCGTTCGTGCCGATTACTATTGGGGTACCGGCGATGCTGCCGGAGAGCTTGCTGGCAGGATGAAGCAAGACGGGCAGATGTGGTTACTATTACCGAAATAAATGCACGCAATCAAGAGCTGCAAAATCGCAATCGCTTAAAGGAAAAAATGCATTACGACACCATACTCACCGCCGTCGATGGCAAAGTTGCAACGATTACCTTAAATCGCCCACAGGTCCTCAATGCCTTAAACGATACATTGATGGATGAATTGGGTGCGGCCTTATTGGCATTTGATGCGGATGATCAGATTGGCTGCATCATCATTACTGGTAGTGAGAAAGCCTTCGCTGCTGGTGCAGACATTGCGAAGATGGCTCAATATGAATTTCATGAGGCGTATCGGCAGGACTTCATTACCCGCAATTGGGAGACCATTCGACAAATTCGTAAGCCGGTGATTGCGGCTGTGAATGGGTATGCACTTGGCGGAGGTTGCGAGCTTGCCATGATGTGCGACATGATCATTGCGGGCGATGGCGCTAAGTTTGGCCAGCCTGAAGTGAAGTTGGGCATCCTGCCTGGTGCTGGCGGTACGCAGCGCTTGCCTAGAGCAGTCTCTAAATCGAAGGCAATGGATCTCTGTCTTACTGGGCGGATGATGGATGCCATAGAAGCCGAGCGCGCCGGTTTAGTGAGTCGGATTTTCCCTGCTGCAGAATTAATCACTCACGTGGGTGCGATTGCAAAAACCATTGCAGACATGCCGCTGTTAACCACCATGATGGTGAAAGAAAGCATCAATGCGGCGTATGAGATGCCTTTATCTGAAGGCATGCGCTTTGAGCGTCGCCTCTTTCATAGTTGTTTTGGAACGGACGATCAAAAAGAAGGAATGGCTGCATTCATTGAGAAGCGAGCACCACACTTTAAAAATTCGTAAGGGAATTGCCCGCCGCACTTAGGATTTGGCTAGGAATTTTTGCGCCAATGCGACCCAGTAATTAACCCCAATGGGAATCAATGCGTCATTAAAGTCGTACGAGGGGTTGTGTAAGTGACACGGCCCCATGCCGTGACCCTGGCTTCGATGATCGCCATCGCCATTACCCAAAAATACATAGCACCCCGGTTTTTCTTGCAACATAAAAGCAAAGTCTTCTGCTCCCATGGTGGGGTCAACGCGGGGGTTCACTTTATCTGTGCCGACTAGATCGCGCATAACCCCGATTGCAAATTGCGTTTCGTGCTCATGGTTAATGGTGGGCGGGTAGTTACGAGTGAAGACAATGTCGGCTTGGCAATCAAATCCCTCAGCCACATGTTTGGTAACTTCTTTTAGTCTTCGTTCAATTAAATCGAGCGCCTCATTTGTAAAGGTGCGAACCGTGCCCCCAATGAGCGCGCTATCGGGAATAACATTGCTGGTCTTGCCGGCATGAAACTGCGTAACCGACAAAACGGCGGCATCGATCGGACGCTTATTGCGGGTGATGATGCTTTGCAGTGCTGTTACAACGTGTGCCCCAGCAAGAACCGGGTCAGCACTGTTGTGCGGTAAGGCTGCATGACCACCCTTACCGCGAATGGTGATTGCGAACTCATTGCTGGAAGCCATCATGGGTCCGGGGGTTACTCCAAAATGACCTTCTGCTAAGCCCGGCCAATTGTGCAAACCAAAAACGGCATCACACGGAAACTGCTTAAACAGGCCGTCGGCAATCATTTCGCGAGCGCCACCACCCCCTTCTTCTGCCGGCTGGAAAATAAATATGATCGAGCCAGCAAAGTTACGGTGGCTTGAAAAGTAGTGTGCAGCGCCCAGCAAGATGGCTGTATGCCCATCGTGACCGCAGGCATGCATTTTCCCGGGATGTTGCGACGCGTGTGCAAATGCATTATTTTCTTGTAGGGGTAAGGCATCCATATCCGCCCGCAACCCAATCATTTTTCCTAGGCCTGCCTCACCGTCAATGCGGCCGACCACACCGGTCTTGCCTAGGCCGCGCACAATTGGAATGCCCCAACGGGTCAATGCCTCCGCTACCAGCTCCGCCGTACGGATTTCCTCAAAGCGCAACTCGGGGTGCGCGTGGATGTCGCGTCGAATGGCTTGAATGGTTGCCGCTGAATCGACGATTTCAGGAAGTAATCGCATACAACGATCTTATCTGAAAGGGAAATCACCTGCATATTGCGCCGCAATACGTTATAAATCCTAAAAAATACGAATATTGCTACAGTACGGAAATAACATTGTGGATCCTATGTCAAACACTGCCCCATCCCTCCCTTGGCTTGCGCAATACCCACCTGGCGTACCCGCGCAATTGGACTACAGCGGCCATCACTCCGTGGTCGAGGTGCTGGAAGATGCGTTCAGCCGCTATGCCGAGCGGACGGCATTTTGGTGCATGGGCAAGGGCCTTAGCTATAGCGAACTAGACGCGGCATCATTGCAATTTGCCAGCTACTTGCAAAGCATCGGATTAAGTAAGGGTGCCCGCGTGGCGATTATGTTGCCCAACTTACCGCAATACCCAGTCGCTTTATATGGAATTATGCGGGCGGGATATGTGGTGGTGAGCATCAACCCCCAGTACACCGCGCATGAATTGGAGTTTCAGTTGCGCGATAGCGGTGCTGAGGCCATTGTTTTTTTGGAACATTTTGGCAACACCCTAGAGCAAGCACTCCACATCAATCCAAGGCTGCCAATCAAGCATGCGTTTGTCAGTAGCATTGGTGAGTTTTTGGGCTGGCGGGGCCCTTGGCTGGATCGCTTTATTCGTACATTTAAACGCAAGGTAGAACCCTATACCTTGCCAGCAAACCTCAATTGCTTCGAACTCAAGCCAACGCTTGAGCTTGGTAAACAAGCGCAATACCAACGGCCGCTCCTGAACGGGGATTCGATTGCCGTATTGCAATACACCGGCGGTACTACTGGTGTGAGTAAGGGCGCCATTTTGACGCATCGAAATTTACTCGCCAATCTATTGCAAGTGGAAACCTGGCTTAGGCCAATTGAACGGGTCAAACCAATTAAGCAATGGAATTTTTTGTGCGCATTGCCGCTGTATCACATCTTTGCTTTTACTGGCTGCGGTCTTTTGGGGATGCGCTTGGGCGCGAAAATTATTTTGGTTCCTAATGCCCGTGATGTTCCGAACTTGGTCGGAATCTTGAAAACGTTTCCAGAGATTAATTTTTTCCCAGGCGTAAATACCTTGTTTCAGGCGTTGCTTAACAATGCCGATTTTGCCAAGTTGGATTTCTCGCAGTGGGTTCTGACGATTGGCGGCGGTATGGCGGTGCAAAAATCCGTAGCAGACCGATGGAAAGCGCTAACCGGGGTGGCGATTGCAGAGGGCTATGGCCTATCCGAAACCGCCCCCGTAGCCTGTTGCAATACTCCCTTGATCGATGCATTTACTGGCGGCATTGGCTATCCACTTTCCGATACGGAGCTATCGATTCGGGATGAGTCGGGATCGCCAATGCCAGTAGGAGAGGCGGGTGAAATTTACATCCGCGGTCCGCAGGTTATGCAGGGGTATTGGAATCAGCCAGAAGAAACAGCGAATGCTATTACGGCAGATGGATTCTTCAAGACGGGCGATATTGGTGTTATGGACTCGACTGGTTTTTTTCGTATCGTCGATCGTAAAAAAGACATGATTACGGTTGCTGGATTTAAGGTGTATCCAAACGAAGTAGAGGATGTCGTTGCATCCATACCGGGCGTATTGGAATGTGCTGTCGTCGGTATCGAGTCCGCATCGGGCGAACTAGTCAAGTTGTTTGTTGTGTCGGACGACCCTGATTTGACTGCCGAGCGGATTATGGAGGTGTGCGTGGAGCAGCTCAGTTCATATAAGCGCCCGAGTACGATCGAGTTTACGGAGAGCCTTCCTAAAAACAATGTCGGAAAGATACTGCGGCGCGTGCTACGCGATCAAGCTCGCAATACGGTCTGAGTCAAGTGCATCGGCTGCAAACTGCATTGCCGCCAATGGATAAGCGTGATGGGTTTGGTGTCGATGCTCTGCGGGAATTGTCTTCACGATACCCAATAGCGGTGCTTGAATGCGTGCCCGCAGTGTATTGATATTCTCGGGCAAGTAGGGCATGTCAGCATCAATGGTGTTTGCCACCCATCCGGCAAGCGTAAGGCCGCGCTGAGTAATCGCTGCAGTGCTGAGAAGGGCATGATTAATGCAGCCAAGGCGGAGCCCAACCACCAGGATCACAGGCATTTGTAGGGTCTGTGCTAGATCCCCTAAATCGTGCTGTTCATTAATTGGCACCAAAAAGCCGCCCGCACCTTCGACCACAATCCAGTCGGCTTGCGCTCGCATGCCCTCGTATGCCGATAGCATGGTGGCGAGCTCCAGCGTGACGCCCATGGATTTAGCGACCAAGTGGGGCGCGGCCGGGGTTGCTAATACGTAAGGGCATAAATCAGTCGCGTTTCCAGGATAGCCTGATGCTAGCTTGAGTGATTCCAGGTCTTCATTCACAGTTAGGCCGGCAGGGGATTGGCTTGTTCCGGCAACGACGGGTTTAAAACCCATAACCGTTTGATTAGGTAAAAGCGATTTAATTTTGAGAATCAATGCAGAAGCAATCAGCGTTTTACCGACTTCGGTATCGGTGCCGGTAATAAAAAATCCGTGGTTACTTGGTTGACTCATACCGTTTTCGTTTCGCTAGAGGTGTGAACACTAGCTTCTATTTTCTGTAACTCGCAAATGAGTTCGCGCACTGACTCGATACTGTGATTGGCTGAAAAAGTAATACGCAAGCGGGCACTGCCTTCCGGAACGGTCGGCGGACGTATCGCCGGAATCCAATAGCCTGCTTCGTCTAATCGTTTTGATGCTAGCAGTGCCACCGCATTGCTGCCCAATACCAGCGGCTGAATGGGTGTGATGGATGGACTCATTTGCCACTGCTGCAGTTGCATTTCTTGACGCCAAATGGCAATCAGTTGATCTAGGTGCGCGCGTCGTACTTGACCTTCTTCACCTTCAATCAGATGCAAACTCGCCAGCACCGTATGCGCAATGGCAGGAGGGGTTGCGGTACTGTAAATATACGGTCGTCCTTTTTGAATCAAGCACTCCATCAGTGTTTTGTGAGCGCAAACAAAAGCGCCACTGACGCCAGCGGCTTTGCCCAGCGTACCAATATAGACAATCCGATTCGATTGAAT
Organism: Burkholderiaceae bacterium; assembly: GCA_947461805.1. Taxonomy (GTDB): domain Bacteria; phylum Pseudomonadota; class Gammaproteobacteria; order Burkholderiales; family Burkholderiaceae; genus Polynucleobacter. Next base: position 6,301 of record CANHMJ010000019.1, on the reverse strand, counting down.
TTGAAAGTGCTCCAAAATACCGTGACCGTATTTTCCAAGTACACCAAAGCCGTGGGCATCATCAACAATCAGTAACGCATCGTGCGCTTCTGCAATCGTCAGTAAATCGGCTACTGGAGCCAAATCCCCGTCCATGCTAAATACGCCATCCGTCACAATCAATTTGTGCGCCGATGAATCAGCCCGAAGCATTTCTTTTAAATGGACTAAATTGGTGTGATCAAATAAATGAACCGCTGCTTTCGTCTGTGCTGCTGCCAGTTTGACGCCATCGATTAAGGATGCATGATTTAATTGGGCGGAATAGATGCTAATGCCAGTATTGTGATTTGTTGCATGCAAACCCAATCCCGCTAGCGCAGTAATCGCTGTGATATTCGCAAGGTAGCCCGTGCAAAAAAAGAGCGCACGCGCATCGTCGATATGCTTTTCTTGTGTGCGGGCTAATTCGGCTTCAAGTAAGTCATGTGCCAAACTATGGCCGCTAATGAGGTGAGAGGCGCCACTACCAACACCATATTGCGCTGCGCCTTCAGCCATCGCTGCAATAAGCTGCGGGTGATTAGCAAAGCCAAGGTAATCATTACTACAAAATACTTTAAGTAGGCGACCAGCTACTTTGACTTCGACATCGCAAGGGCTTTGCGTTTGCTTGAGGCGGCGTCGCAATAGTGTGGCATCGAGGGTGCCCAGTTGTTGCTCTGCAAGGGCAAGGGCGGTAAATGGGCTTACGCTAGAGCTCATGATTTTTGTGCATGCAGAACATCTTCCACCACCCGCTGAATACGTCCACTCATTTCCATGGTTTCAGCGGCGCTCAATATATAGGGTGGCATGACGTAGACAGTAGAGCCAATTGGTCTTACCAAAATTCCTTCCTCGATGCCGCGTGTAAATACCTCGCGGGCAAAGCTGCCTGGCTTATTCAATGCGTCATGGACAACATCAAAAGCCAAGATCATGCCCTGTTGCCTTAGATGCTCGATGCGAGCATCTGCCCTGGTCCATGCAAATGCGGTGGTGAGGTCGTGCGCACGCTGCAGATTACGATCTAAAACATGTTCCGTCTCAAAAAGATCAAGGCAAGCCAGTGCAGCAGCACAGGCTAGGGGATTGCCAGTGTAGGAGTGGGAATGCAAAAAACCTCGGGCAGTGTCATCTGAGTAGAAGGCCTGATAAATAGTATCAGTCGTCAGGCACAGTGATAACGGTAAATAGCCACCGCTAATTCCTTTGGAGAGGGTGATGAAGTCAGGCCAAATACCCGCATGCTCACAGGCAAAGAATCGACCTGTTCTGCCACACCCTACTGCAATTTCGTCGGCGATAAGGTGAACGCCATAGTGATCGCAGAGTGCGCGTGCACTCTGCAGGTATTGCGGCGAGTGCATCGCCATTTGCCCGGCACATTGCACCAGTGGCTCCAAAATGAGGGCAGCAATATGATGGTGCTCACGTTGCAAAAGCATTTCTAATTCATGCGCGGCACGCAGCGCAACTTCAGTCGCTGATTCCCCATCCTGCGCTTGGCGACTGTCAGGCGACATTACGGTGAACACATCCGATAGCAGTGATCCGTAAGCAGTTCGAAATAAGGGCACATCAGTTACGGCCAAAGCCCCCAGAGTTTCGCCATGGTAACTATTTTGCAAACAGACGAATCGGGATTTCTCAGGCTTCCCGGCGAGTTGCCAATAGTGGTGACTCATCTTCAAGGCAATTTCTACTGCAGAGGCACCGTCCGATGCGTAAAAAGCATGCCCCAAGCGATGTTGGGTCAAAGCCGAGAGCCGCTCTGATAGCTCGATCACAGGCTGGTGTGTAAACCCTGCCAACATCACGTGCTCAATTTTTTCGAGTTGATCCTGAATGCGTTGATTTATAAACGGGTTGGAATGCCCAAATAAATTAGTCCACCAGGAACTAATGCAATCCAGAATGGGCTTATCGTGATCGTCATACAACCAAGCACCCTTGCCGCGAGTAATCGTCACCAAGGGGATATTCTCGTGGTGCTTCATTTGCGTGCAGGGATGCCAGACCGACGCAAGGCTTCGTGAAATCCACTCGTCTGTTTGCTTGGGCCGGCTTACCGATGTTGTCATGAATGATATTTGACCATTAGTTTTGGCTTGAAGTGGATTCATCTGTTATGTTTATGGTTTATCTCCCCCTTTTTTGGAATTTCGTTATGTCCCAAAGTCAGCTTCTTGAGAAACCCCTGATTCAAGCCATGTCGGCATCGGTCGCCAAAGCAAGCATCTCTGAGGGTGACTGGACAGTTGCAGGGGTCGAAGCCTTGTTTGCTCTGCCATTCAATGATTTACTTTTTCGCGCTCAAGAAGTGCACCGGACTTATTTCCCAGAAGGTGATGTGGAATTGGCTACCTTGTTGTCCATCAAGACTGGCGGCTGTCCCGAAGATTGTGGCTATTGCCCCCAGGCGGCGCGATACAACACGGATGTTAAAGCCAACAAATTGATGGATTTGGAGGAGGTGCTGGAGGCGGCGAAGGCGGCGAAGGCAGCGGGTTCCAATCGTTTCTGTATGGGCGCAGCCTGGCGTGAGCCCAAAGACCGTGATATTGAAAAGGTGTCCGCCATGATCCGGGGCGTTAAAGCCCTTGGACTAGAAACCTGCGCCACACTCGGTATGCTGGAGCCAGAACAGGCCAAGGCACTGCAAGGCGCAGGACTGGATTTCTACAACCACAATCTTGATACCAGTGAGGATTTCTACCGCTCGGTGATTAAGACCCGTGAGTATCAGGATCGCTTGGATACGATCTCGCACGTTCGTGCGGCTGGTATGTCGGTCTGCTGTGGCGGAATTGTGGGCATGGGCGAATCGCGGGAGCAACGTGCTGCCTTCATTGCGCGCCTGGCTAATTTGAGTCCATATCCCGAGTCAGTGCCGATAAATCACTTGGTGCCAGTGGCAGGCACGCCACTGGCCGATCAGCCGCCGATGGATCCCTTGGAGTTTGTGCGAACCATTGCCGTGGCACGCATCACCATGCCTAAAGCCCGAGTGCGCTTATCGGCTGGTAGGCAAGAACTGGGTCGAGCAGTCCAAGCGATGTGCTTTCAGGCGGGCGCTAATTCCATTTTTTATGGCGATCAATTGCTGACTACTGGTAACCCAGAGGCAGAAGAAGATCGTGCACTGCTGGCCGAACTGGGCCTCAAGACTAAGCAACACGTGAAGGCCGAAGTCACGGTATAGTTTTAACTATGCCAATGCCATTGCTGGACCGATTCATTACCGAGTTTGACGTCGCCTTGCGATCCCTTGCTGGAGGCGCTCAGGCTCGTCGGGCAATGCCGACAGCAGAAAACATACCCACCCTTGACCCTGCTGAGCGAGCCCATGCAGCCGGGCTTATGCGGGTGAATCACGTGGGTGAAGTATGCGCTCAAGCCTTATACCAATCCCAAAAAATAGTGGCGCGTAGTCCTGAAACGCGCGCCATGCTCGACCATGCAGCGCAAGAGGAAATGGACCACATGGCCTGGTGTGAGGATCGCCTGTCTGAACTCGGCTCGCATACCAGTTATTTAAATCCAATCTGGTATGCCGGATCTTTCGGGATCGGCTTACTGGCTGGCTTAGCGGGCGATCGATGGAGTCTTGGCTTTGTTGCTGAAACCGAAAAGCAGGTGGAAAAGCACCTCAATAGCCACCTTGAAACCTTGCCACTGGCAGATACGCGCTCACGGGCCATTGTTGATCAGATGCGCCGCGATGAAATCGACCATGGTCAATCGGCATGGGATGCGGGTGGCAAGCCTTTGCCACAGCCCATCAAAAATGCCATGGAGACTATTTCCAAAATCATGACTACAGCGGCTTATAAGGTATGAGTCTGGTTTTATGACCAAAAACCAAAAAATGGGGGATTTCATTGCCCTAAGTCTATTAATACTGTATAGATAAACAGTATTAATTTAAATAATTAACTCATATATCTAAGATTCATTCTTAAGTATATTTTCCAAGCCCTTGTTTAGGGTGACTATTTTTTTGAGGCTTATCTTAATAGTCATCGCTAAGTGATTGTAAACACTAGAGAAAATCTAAAAAAAACCATTAAAACACTTGACCCTCTGAATCCCTTCCTCTAAAGTGGGAAGAAGTGTGAAAAAGTGGGGTAAATAGTGTTTCAAGGTGCGTCAGCTCTCAATTTAGATGCAAAAGGCCGCATGTCTGTGCCGGCAAAGCATCGTGACGCCTTGCTTGTGCAGGGTGAGGGCAGAGTGACGCTGACAAAACACCCGGATGGGTGCTTATTACTCTTTCCGCGACCCGAGTGGGAGGCATTTCGAGCGCGTGTAGCGCAATTACCAATGGATGCCCATTGGTGGCGTCGAATTTTTCTAGGCAATGCAACCGAACTCGATCTGGATAGTGCTGGGCGCATTTTAGTAAGCCCTGAACTCCGATCCGCTGCAGGTATTCAGCGTGAAGTCATTCTGCTTGGTATGGGTAGTCACCTTGAATTATGGGATGCAGCAACGTACGCAACAAAAGAGCAGGCCGCAATGATGCAAGGTGTGCCGGACGCCCTCAAACAATTTACTTTTTAATGACAGGGCCGCATGAATCAAACTCATCGCCCAGTCTTACTGGCCGAGGCGGTAACTGCGCTGCTGGAAAGCCCCCTGTTGCAAGCAGAATCACCCAAATCAATTTTGATCGACGGCACCTTCGGGCGTGGCGGTCATACACGAGCACTATTGGGAGCAATTCGACCGGATGCGCAGTTGATTGCATTCGACAAAGATGTGCAAGCGATTGCAGAGGCAAAAAAAATATCGGACTCGCGTTTTCAGATTATTCACAGCAGCTTCGCCAGCATGGCACAGTATGCCGAGTCTGCATCGATAGCCGGGGTGCTGCTCGATTTAGGTATCAGCTCGCCACAGGTAGACGAAGCCGAGCGGGGGTTTTCATTTCGCCGCGATGGACCGCTTGATATGCGCATGAATACCACTACCGGATTGACCGCAGCACAGTGGCTTAATCAAGCTAGTGTGGATGATATTGCGCACGTGATTAAAGCCTATGGCGAAGAGCGCTTTGCATTGCCCATTGCTAAAGCAATCCTTGCGCGCCGAGAATTACCTCAGCCCTTAACGACCACCATGGAATTGGCAAACTTAGTTGCTGGCGTTATCAAAAAAAGGGAGCCAGGACAGGATCCAGCTACACGTACATTTCAAGCGTTACGTATATTTATCAATAAAGAATTAGATGATTTAGCCTTGGGGCTTCAAGCGGCCTTGGAGTTACTCAAGCCAGGCGGTCGCTTAGTTGTCATTAGCTTTCACTCATTGGAAGATCGCATCGTAAAGCAGTTCATGCAAATGCATTCAGCGGTAGAGGTGCCGCGCGGTTTACCCATTCGGGCAAAAGATTTACCGCAGGGCCAATTGGAACTTATCTCTAGGGTCAAGCCAAGCAATGCCGAGGTTAGCGAAAACCCACGAGCACGTTCCGCAGTAATGCGGGTAGCACAAAAACGCAGCGCGGAAGACGGCCTGATCTATCGACGACAGGTGAGTCAATGAATCGCGCCACATTAACCTTACTCGCCTTGTTATTGATCTGTGCACTATCGCTGGTATCTGCACAGCAGCGTGGCCGTAAATTAGTAACTGCAATTGAGCGTGCGCAAATAGAAGAGCGCAAACTAAATCAAGAATGGCTTCGCCTTGAATACGAGCAACGTAATTTATCGAAATCGGCACGGATTCGGGACGCGGCTCGCAATCAGCTCAATATGAGTCCCATCGCACCCAACCGAACCATTTATCTGCGAGAAGAGCGGTGAAGCGAGTCGGATTCTCAACCACGCCTAATTTAGTCTTGCGTCTGCCTATGTGGCGGTCGCGCTTAATGCTTTTTATGTTGTTCCTAGGGTTTGCTGCGCTGGTATTGCGCGCGCTTTGGATTCAGGGACCTGGCAACGCTTTTTATGAAGCAAAGGCAGTCAAGGGAACGCAGCGTGAACTGGAGATGTCGGCTAGCCGCGGAAAAATTTTGGACCGCAATGGGCAGGTTATTGCAACTAGCCTTGAAGCAAAGGCAGTCATTGCATATAACGATACGATTCCCAAAGATTTATCCGATGAAAAAATTAAGCAGCTTGCAGCCTTGCTTGACATGCGTGAAGTTGATGTCAGAAAAAAGTTAAAAGACGAACGTAACCAAGTTTTCTTAAAGCGCCAAGTTGAGCCAGCCGTAGCGCAAAAAATACGTAAGTTAGAAATTCCGGGCATTGGTTTAAATAATGAGTTT
>CANHMJ010000018.1 GCA_947461805.1 Burkholderiaceae bacterium | reverse complement strand
CACTAGTAAAGTGCCTAAAAAGGGGTACTACCAAGGTTTTTGCACTAAATTAGTGCTTAATTGGGTCGTGAATTTCGTAATTTAAGGCCTGGGTCCCTTGGCGAAGGGCTTCCCAAGCCGGCTGCACCGTATCAGCGCAGCCTTTGACACCCAATTCAATATGCCGACGGGCATAAATACCGCCCCGAACGGGATCCCCCACCGAGGGCAAGCTAAATACTTTAACGCCCTCAAAACGATGCTCAATCTCTTCCATCAACGGCGTGAGTCGCGATTCAATGCCCTCGGGAACAATAAAACTTTTTTCTAGCCAGTTATCTTGATGAAACAGCTGCGAATAATGGTGATCAAGACACCACGCCATCATGGGCGCCGCCATCACCGGAAAGCCGGGGAAAAAATGGTGCTCCTGAATCCGAAATCCCGGAATTTGGTTATAGGGATTCGGAATGATTTCGCAGCCCACCGGAAACTCACCCATCTTAAAGCGATGTTGATTCTCGGCAATCGAGAGGTCCGCCTTTGCAGGGTCGCCCTCTGCCATTGCAATAATGCGATTGGCAATCAGCGCCTTTGCTTCTGGATGCAATTCGATTTCGAGTCCTAATGCTTTGGCCGCACTCGCACGCGTGTGGTCATCTGGAGTAGCGCCAATACCGCCAGTACTAAACACCACATCACCGCTAGCGAAGGTTTCTTTTAGGCATTGCACAATTTGGTCTGGATCATCGCTCACGTAACGGGCCCACGATAAACTCAAGCCGCGCTCACGGAGTAACTCAATCATTTTGCTGAGGTGCTTATCGCTGCGACGCCCGGACAATATTTCATCGCCAACCACGATTAAGCCGAAGCGACGAGACAATTTAGTTTCTATGTCGGCCATTTACGATGCCTCCATGTCAATCACGGCATGCTCCACCTTCGGCGTTTTGGCCTCTTCCGTTGCACGCAATTCTTTGAGTGCGCCCAATAAGAAATGGGCAAACCACAGTGCGGCAAAAACAAAGATGATGGAGTAGATCCAAAGCGCAACGAAACTAACAAAGGGAAATAAAACCAAAGCCAGCGCAGAAGTCGCCCAAAAGAAGGTAGGCACCGCACCCAGCATGCCAGCCGCAACACCCATGCCCAATAACGCCCAGCGATAGCGCTCGAGCAAGATATCGCGCTCCGCAGCAGTGGCATGCTTGAGTAACACGTCATACGACATTAAGCGCATGGTTAGCCATCCCCAAATCAAGGGGGGCAATATCGCTACCAATGGCGGAACCCACCATACTGGTAGAGTCAACATAATTAAAGCCAAGCAAATGAACGCAGACCAAATGGTGTAGAAAAAACTGCCGATTATGCCGCCCTTACCTAGCTCCTCTATACCTTGATAAGCGCCCTGCCGCATCACACCAGCAACAATCGCTGGAACAGTTGAAAAAGCAATGTAGACCAACAAACTGGTTGCGATTAAGGGGATTAAGAGCATCACCAAAAACAAAGGGGCGACCCAGGCGCGCGCTTCATCCAGACCGACCCAGGTTAATACGGTTTGAATCCAACTGGTAAAAATGGAGGTGGTTAAAAACACCCGCAGAATATCCAGCGCAGGTGACCAAATCAACCAGATGACGATGCCCCAAAGAATCGACACAATTAAAAACGGGCGCAAGCTAAGCCAGAGCATACGGGGATGCATCGTGCCCACCACGGCCAAACCAAGAGAACGAAATACGTTTTGAACGCCTTGCATTGGCTTACTTTCGCCTCAGGCGGAACAAATGAAGGTAGGCGTGGCGCAAGCCTTGCCACTGCTGAGCAAGAATCGAATGAGAAACATGGACGCCCCGCACTCCGGTGGGATAAACCGCGTTTGGAAATACCGCTGTTTTAAAAAGCATATCCCACCACGGAAACAAAACACCAAAGTTACAGCCGCCCAATACGCCCGGCTTACCTATGGCCTCATGCCCGTAGCCAACGGCATGGTGCATGCGATGAAACATCGGTGAAATCAGAAGATAGCGCCCAATACCTAAGTGTATTTTTAGATTCGCGTGCTGCCAACTTTCAATCAATTGACCGACAACAACCAAAAAGAAAAACTGGCCTGGGGAGACGCCAAAAAGCAAGGCAAAAAATGCAAAGACCAAAGCATGCATGATGTCATCAATAACATGATTGCGATCATCTGACCAGGCATTCATAGCCACTTGACTGTGATGCAAGGTATGCAATTGCCACCACCACTGAAATCGATGAGAGGCGCGGTGATAGACATACTCGACTAAATCCAGCATTACGAGGTAAATGCAAAAGCTCACTAGCGGAATGGTAGTGACACCGGGCCACCAATCTTCAACATTGAGTCGCTCAAAGCGCCAGTCGTGCAAAACCGATTGCATCTGGAAAAAAAGTCCAGAGAATACAAAGAAAATGAACACTTGAAAAAATCCAAGTCGGTGAAAAAGCGTATAAGCCATATCAGGCCACTTTGCCTTCACGTGCGCACCCTGATCTTCAGCTGGATTAACTCGCTCCCAGGTCCGCAAAACAAGCACAATAATCGCAATTTGCAAGACGCCCAGCATGAACCACTCGATGCCATCGTAGGCATCTTCAGCCAATCCAATCCAATTCAACTGAAACAAAAGTGGTTCCACGACATGCCGATAGAGACTCTCGTGTACTTCGCCATATAAGCGAGTGATGGCTAAATCGGTGTCGACTGAGCTCATACTGGTCTTGCCCTTTCTGGACTTAATGGCAAGACATCAAAGCAGTAGCCCTTGCGTTTCCAGCCCTCAATGAGAGGCTCTAAAACGGCCGGAGCCCAAGCATCTTTGCGCGACCAAATACCCAAATGCGCCATCGTAATATCACCCGGCTTAACCGATCGTAAGGCTTTTTCTAAAAGGGCTTGATTAGGGAACTTCTCCGAACTTAACTCATCGCCCAAAAATCCGGCTGGCGCCCAGCCAATGTGGCGATATCCACATTGCTCTGCCATGGCAATCAACCGAGGCGAGGTCTTGCCGCCCGCAGCACGCCAAATCGGATCCAAGGGTCGGTTGCTCAGCTCCTGAAAACGGGTATTTACCCGATTAATCTCCGCACAGACTTCTGTGCCGTTCATGGATTTGACTTGATTGGCGCTGGCACCGAACTCCGGTTTCATTTGGACCCGTGCATCGCTAGATGCATTTGCTGGTAAATCTTTAATGTAGTAGACATGATCATAGGTATGGCTACCAAACTGATGCCCTTCTTTGACCCGCTCTTGCCAAAAGGATTTCCAGCTATCGTCCAAAGAGTAGTCACCACGAAATGTTTTTTCATTGGCCAAAAAGAAGGTGGCTTTGATCTGCTGTCGCTTCAAGATTGCAGCTACGGTTTCAGCCACCGCCATATTGCCTGTATCAAACGTCAGGTAAATCGGTTTTTGACAGGTCTTAGCTTGAGCGAGGCTCACTCCGAATAGGGAGACTAAGGTAAACGATAAACAAAGAAAGGGCCTAGTTGAGAAGCGCATCCGCTACATTACTCCCAAGGCGCACGCGGGTGAAAGAAAATACCGTGCGGTGATTTGCCGACCGGAATCACACTAATTAACTTCATGCTGGGTACATCAATCACGCCTGCTTTGCGTGCAAACCGAAAGCTGACCCACAAGTGCTTGCCATCCGGTGTTAACTCCATATCGTCTGGCCCAGCTGGCAAACCAGTGATGTCGCCCACCTTCTCAAGGGTCTGCATATTGAGCAGAGAAATAGTAGAAGCGATGCGATTGGTTACAAAAACGTGTTTACGATCGCCCTGTGGTCTAAAGTTGTGAGCGCCTTTACCCGTCAAAATCTTTTTCACTTCGCGGCGATTGCGCCAGTCAAGTACTTGCACATAGTCGCTGCCGGTAATGCCGACCAAAAGATACTGATCGCCCGGCGTCATCCAAAGTCCAGCCGGCGCTGGCCCGGTTGGCATCTTCCAAAGTAAGGTCTGATTTATCAAATCAATTGCAGCCAGCTCATTGGAATCCTGCATGGTTACAAATGCAATCTTGCTATCCGCAGTAAATGCAATGTGGCTTGGTGTCTTGCCTACGGCGATGGTTTTGGCTAACTTCAAGTCCGCCCCATTCGCAGCATAAATATCTACACGATCTAGGCGGTTCGCAGCAGTAATAAACCAGCGATTATCAGGAGAGTACCCAATGTGATAGGGATCAATGATTTTTGGAATGCGGCCAGTGACTTCACCGGTCAATGGGTTCATCAAGGCAATGTCGTTGCCCATGGCATTGGCAATGAGTAAGGTTTTCTCATCTGGCGTCAACATAACGTGATGCGGCTCTTTACCGATGGGTATAGTTTTGGTGACCGTGCGGGTTTTCATATCCACTAGACTCACAGTCGCATCCCCGGAATTCAAAACGACCGCCAGCGTGGGCTCGGCTGGCTTGGTGGCCTGCGCTGCTCCGAACATCATGGAAGCAACTATAAAAGCAACTGCCGGTTTTAAAGCAAATTGAAAAAATACGGGTTTACGCACGTCGATGGCCTGTTTGCAAATGAAAGATTGGTCTACAGCTCTATTGTAAGCAGTTTGTAGCCTAACGCAGGCTTGCTAAGACCTTTTCTAGGCGCTTTAAAGACATTGGGGTTGGGGTTTTAAGCTCCTGCGCGAACAGGGCCACACGGAGCTCTTCCAGTTGCCAACGAAAATCACGCAAGCCTGGGTCATCCTGCATCGCATAAGACGAGCCCTTGGCGCCATGGAGGCGCTTTTGCCATGGCCTAGCAATAGACTCCCAGTCACGCTGGCACTGCGCATCCCGTGCTGGATTAGTGCGCATCTTTTCAATGCGCAGCGCAATGGCCTTGAGGTACCTTGGCAAATGCACCAGTTGTGCATAGGGAATTTCAAGGAGCATTTTCGGAAAAATGAGGCCCTGAATTTGTTCAAGCATATCCGCATGGGCAGTTTGCGATACCGCTTTTGCTTGTGCCATTTTTTTCTGAGTCTCTGCATGCGCCTCGAGCGCAGCCAAAGTATGGCGGGCAATTTCATGGGCAATTAAGGCTAAGCGCGGCTTCCCGCTGCTGACCCGCTCCGCAAAGTCCTCCGCATTACCTGGCAATGGATCCTGCATAAAAGCGCGCTCCAATGCAAGCTGCAGTATCTGCTCAATAAATTGATCCACTTGGCCAATGTTAATAAACAGCAAGCCAATTTCGCGGGCGCCTGGCATCTGTTTTTGCAAGGCCTTCAGTGTGTCTTTTTGACTGATGGCAAATAAACGGCGCAAACCCTGCCAATGGACCTTACGCGCCTCAATCAGATCATCAAATACCTCGAGGTCGACTGCATCACCGCGATCTACTAAAGCGGGATAGCCAAACAAGGTTTTATTCCCCTTTTGAATCTCCAGCGTCTCGGGCAAGGGACCAAAATCCCATTGGCGATAACCCCCAATGGCTGCGGTTGCGGGGGTATTGCTCGAGGGCGTATTGGTTTTTTTGCTATCCGCTTGCATAACCTCAGAGGCAACCGTTTCTTGGGCCACCGCCTGAAACGCACTGCGAGCCTCTTGACCATACTCGGCGCGCAAGCGCGATAAATTACGCTCAAGTTCCAGCTGACGTCCATGCTCATCAATCAAGCGAAAGTTCATGGCGCAGTGGGCGGGCAATGCCTCGGGACGAAAATCCGTGCGCTTAAATTCCAGCCCCTTTTCCTTGCGTAAATCCGTAATCAAGGCATCCATATAATCGCCAAGGCCAAATTGCTTGGCATCCGTTACGCGCTGCATAAAGTCTTTGGCGTAATCGGGTAAGGGCACGCAGTGACGCCGTAATTTTTGTGGCAGGGATTTAAGCAATAAGAGGGTTTTTTCTTCACACATGCCGGGGACCAGCCACTCGCAGCGGCGGCCATCAATTTGATTTAGTACCGTCAATGGGATAACCAAGGTCACGCCATCTTTGATGCTACCCGGCTCAAAATGGTAAGTGAGGCTAAGGTTACTGCCACCCATATTCAAGGTCTTTGGATAGCGATCAACGGTAATGCCAGCAGCCTCATGGCGCATTAAATCGGCTTTATCCAAACGCAGGCTTACTTCTGCATCCGCGGTCTTTTGCAGCCATGCCTGCATACCAGATCGACTGAGCACATCACTCGGCAGGCGACTTTCATAAAAAGCAAATAGCAACTGCTCATCTACCAATACATCCGGACGGCGGGAGCGGTGCTCTAAGGCCTCAATCTCGCGTATTAACTTTCGGTTGTGCCAAAAGAACCCAAAGCAACTGGGGTAGGTTTTCTTACTGAGTGCCTCTAGTTCTTTTTCTTGGGCGAGGGTTTCCATACGACCAAATAGCTCGGCACCCACCAAGGCCTGCTGAATAAAAAGCTGGCGGGTCTCCAGGGCATCATGCGGCGCAAAGCGTACCTTGCGGCCATGGTAAATCGGCAGACCATAGAGCGTTCCCCGCTCAAAGGCCATGACCTCACCTTGACGGTTATCCCAAAACGGGTCGCTTAATGATTTGACCAAACGGTGTGCGGCTACCTTCTCAACCCATTGGGGCTCAATCTTCGCAATCGTGCGCGCATACAGGCGGCTGGTCTCTTGCAACTCTCCTGCCAAAATCCATGCGCCGGCTTTTTTCCCTAATGTAGAGCCGGGCCAAATATGCGGCCGAATACCCCGCGCACCCAAATAAGAACCCGCATGCGGACCACGCTCTTCCTCTTCTTTTTTGGCCACGTGACCCAGTAGGCCCGTTAACAAGGCCAAGTGAATTTGCTCGTAGGTTGCAGGTAGGCCGTTTTCTTTCCAGCCTTTTTCACCCAGCATGGTGTGAAGCTGGCCATGCACATCACGCCATTCGCGTAGGCGCCGTGGCGACAAAAATTGACTACGGCATTGATTTTCAAGTTGGCGATTGCTGTGCTTATGCGTTAAAGCATGGTGATACCAGTCCCAGAGCTTTACAAAACTCAAAAACTCGGACTTGTCGTCTTTAAAAATAAGATGGGCTTGATCAGCTGCTCCGGCTTGATCGATAGGACGCTCGCGCGGATCTTGCGTAGCTAAGGCTGCGGCAATAATCGTTACTTCGCGCAAGGCGTGATGCTCTCGCGCTGCTAGCAAGATTCGACCGATACGCGGATCCAGCGGTAAATCAGCCAGGGCTCTACCCGTGCTGGTTAAGGTAAAGGTATTGTTTTCCCCTTCGGTCTCAATGGCGCCAAGCTCATCGAGCAATTGAATGCCGTCGGCGATTGCACGACCCAGCGGCCGATCAATAAATGGAAAGTCTTGAATCTTCGAGAGTCGCAGCGCACTCATTCGAAGCAGTACCGCTGCGAGTGAGCTGCGCAAAATTTCAGGGTCGGTAAACCGTGGCCGTGCCTCAAAATCCGCTTGGCTATAAAGCCGAATGCAAATACCATCCGAAACCCGGCCGCAGCGTCCCGCCCGTTGATTGGCAGCTGCTTGCGAAATCGGCTCGATTTGCAACTGCTCGACCTTATTGCGATACGAGTAGCGCTTCACGCGTGCAAGGCCGCTATCAATCACATAGCGAATATTGGGGACGGTTAATGACGTTTCAGCAACGTTGGTGGTCAAAATAATACGGCGGCCATTCCCAGACTGAAAGACGCGCTCTTGCTCTGTAACTGACTGACGTGCAAAGAGTGTTAATACATCGGGATGGAAACGGCTTTGCAACATGGAATCTTTTCGCAAGGTTTCAGCGCAATCCCGAATCTCTCGCTCGCCCGGCAAAAAAACCAACACATCACCCGAGCCAGCGGCGCCTTCGCGCCAAACATTCGTTACTGCCTGTGCCACTGCATCCGGCAAATCCATCACTTCTTTTTTTGCATCCAGCTCAAGTGGTACATAGCGCTGCTCTACTGGAAACAGCCGGCCACTCACCTCAATCACTGGTACCGCTTTAGAGCCGATCGTAAAGTGCTGAGAAAAACGCTGCGCATCAATCGTGGCTGAGGTAATGATGATCTTGAGATCAGGGCGCTTGGGTAACAATTGGCGCAGGTAGCCCAATAAAAAATCAATGTTGAGGCTGCGCTCGTGCGCCTCATCGATGATCAAGGTGTCATAGGCCTTCAGCAATGGATCGCGCTGCGTCTGTGCCAGCAAGATTCCGTCCGTCATGAGTTTGATCGAGGCGCCTGCAGTCGTCTTGTCCGCAAAGCGGATTTGGTAACCCACGTCCTGACCCATCGGCGTTCCAAGCTCATGGGCGATACGCTTCGCGGTTGCCGTAGCGGCGATGCGGCGCGGCTGGGTATGGCCAATCAAGCGGCCGCCATTCATAGTCCCGCGGCCCAACTCCAAACAAATCTTGGGCAATTGCGTGGTTTTACCCGAACCGGTCTCGCCACACACGATCACTACTTGGTTGGAGCGCAGCGCCTCCATAATGACTTCGCGCTGACCCGAGACCGGTAATTCCTCCGGAAAGCGGATCGCGATCCGCCTAGAGCCGCCATTAATTGTGTTGGAAGCGGGCACAGCATCGGATTTTGGTTGGTTTATCGGCGGCATCACCCTATAATTTTCTCACTATGGCAGCCAGCACACCGAACTCCCCCACAAAACCGCCCCCTGAGAGCGAAACACCGAGCAACTTTCCTTTTGTGGGCTGGCTCAGGGACGTCGCCCCCTATATTCACAGCTTTAGAGAAAAGACCTTTGTCATCGCCTTTGCGGGCGAATTGGTTCAGGAAATTGGCCTAGAACGCATTATTGAAGACATTGCCATGCTGCACGCCATGGGCATGCGGATTGTCTTGGTACATGGCATTCGTCCGCAGATTGAAGAGCAGCTGACGCTACGCCAGATTAAGAGCCAGTTTGGGCAGGGCCACATGAACGGCTACCGTATTACAGATGCCGCTGCACTCGAGTGCGTCAAAGAAGCGGCAGGTGAACTGCGTCTGGATATTGAGGCTGCGTTTAGTCGCGGCCTACCCAATACCCCGATGGCCGGTTCACGTATTTCAGTGATCTCGGGCAACTTCATTACTGCCATGCCATTTGGCGTAGTCGATGGGGTGGATTTTATTCACACCGGTCTAGTGCGCAAGGTTGACTCAGTTTCGATTAAGCTCTCGCTCGATAGCAATAAGATCGTCTTGCTCTCGCCATTGGGCTTTTCGCCAACCGGGCAGGCATTCAATCTATCCTTTGAGGACGTTGCCGCTTCAACTGCTGCTGCCCTTAAGGCAGACAAGATTGTGTTCTTAACGCCCTACTCTGGTCTCCACGACGAAGCAGGCGACCTAATCACGGAACTTTCCTTGGCGCAAATGCAAGAGTACGTTACCAGCCACCCAGAGATTCCAGCGGGCATGAAAACCTTGCTGACCTTGTCAGGAAGAGCAATTAAGGCTGGCGTCAGCCGTGTGCACTTCTTGCCATGTAACCGGGATGGCGCCTTACTCGAAGAACTCTTTACCCATGATGGCGTTGGCATGATGCTCGCCTCATCCGGCATTGAGAATTTGCGTGAAGCAAATCAAGATGATGTGGGTGGCATTTTGCAGTTAACTATGCCCCTTGAAGAAGAGGGAATACTCGCTGCCCGCGGGCAAGACGTAATTGAACGCGATATCGATCGCTTCTCCGTGATCGAGCACGACCGGGTCTTATTCGGTTGCGCCGCTCTATTCCCTTTCCCCAACGGTATTGGCGAGCTCGCCTGCTTGGTGGTTGATCCCGACGTGCAAGGCTCCGGCGACGGAGAGCGTTTGCTCAAGCGCATTGAAGCCAGAGCAAAAAAAGAAGGCATTAAAAAACTATTTGTCCTGACGACTCGCACCGAGCATTGGTTTTTGAAACGCGGCTTCATGCGCTCCAGTGTGGACGATTTGCCTGAAGAGCGGAAGCAAATTTACAACTGGGATCGCAAATCGATGGTCTTGACCAAAAACTTGACATAATGCAAGTTCGATTTTTTAGTATTCACTGATTGCATTTAGAAAGGTTTACGCAATGGCACGGATGGTTCAATGTATCAAGCTCAACAAAGAAGCTGAAGGAATGGACTTTGCGCCTCTACCCGGTGACCTGGGTAAAAAACTCTGGCAGGAAGTCTCGAAAGAGGCTTGGGCTGGCTGGTTAAAGCACCAAACCATGTTGATCAATGAGAACCGCCTCAATATGGCGGATCCTAGGGCCCGCCAATACCTCTTAAAGCAAGTGGAAAAATACTTCTACGAAGGCGGGGCCGATGCTGCTACGGGCTACGTGCCGCCTAGCGCCTAAGTTAGGCGCTGCGAATGTAAAAAGGACCGCTCAGCGGTCCTTTTTTATTGACTGACTAGTTGATTATCTAAATGCTTAGGAAAAATCGACGCGCTTGACTCCATTCGCACCGCCAACAAAAAGGATATCCGCTTTTTGGCGTGCAAATAAGCCAACCGTTATTACACCTGGAATTTGGTTGATCTCGGATTCCAAGGCAACTGGATCGCTAATGGTAAGGCCAGCTACATCGATAATCCAGCCGCCATTGTCGGTCACAAAGGGATCGGAACTACCTGCCATCAGACGCAATCGAGGGCTTCCCCCGATTGTCTGCATGGCTCTGGACACCGACGCTTCTGCCAATGGAATCACTTCCAGCGGCAATGGAAAACGGCCTAAGCTAGCCACTTGCTTGGAGTCATCGCAAATGCAAATAAACTGTTTCGCCAGTGATGACACAATCTTCTCGCGCGTTAATGCCCCGCCGCCGCCCTTGATCATGTGACCGATCGGGTTAATCTCATCGGCGCCATCGACATAAGCAGGCAAAGTGTCCACCTGATTGGCATCAATTACATAAAAGCCGTGCTTCAGCAGTCGCTGTGTACTGGCAACGGAACTCGACACCACCCCCGAAAAATGCGCTTTATGCGGGGCTAGCACATCGATAAACCAGTTGGCAGTAGAACCTGTACCAATACCCAGGACTTGGCCGGGAGCCAGTGCCAATACTGCATCGCGCGCCGCTTCCGCCACCAGGCGCTTTAGTTGATCTTGATCCATAGGAAGCCTATCTCAGAAGTCATTTATGCTACTCACTGTATGACACTATAACGGTGTCCCATTTTGGATTAGAAACAGGCATACCCATGACGACTGCAAATACGGCTTTAGACCAATTAAAAGCCCTTACAACCGTAGTAGCCGATACCGGCGATTTTGAGCGGATGAAGCAGTTTGCGCCACAGGATGCCACTACCAACCCATCCCTGATTTTAAAAGCGGTGCAGCAGCCCAGCCACCAACAACTCGTGCAAACGGTGCGGTCCGCCAACCCACAGGCCAGTGTGTCGGTATTGATGGATCGCATCTTGATTGCTTTTGGCTTAGAGATCCTCAATATCGTACCCGGCAGGGTCTCTACCGAGGTCGATGCACGTTTGTCATTTGATACCCCAGCAACCATCACCAAAGCCAGAGAATTAATTGCTTTGTATGCAGCCCATGGCGTTGATCGTAATCGCGTCTTAATCAAACTCGCCAGTACGTGGGAGGGGATCGAAGCGGCGAAAGTTCTCGAGGCGGAAGGCATTCATTGCAATATGACCTTGCTGTTTTCGTTAGTGCAGGCAGCGGCCTGCGGCAAAGCAAAAGCACAGCTCATCTCCCCCTTTGTGGGCAGAATTACAGATTGGAACAGAGCCAAACTGGGTGCTAGCTGGAATGACGCCCAGCATGGCGGGCAGCACGATCCAGGCGTGCAATCCGTCAAAGGCATTTACCACTATTACAAACATTTTGGTATCACTACCGAAATCATGGGTGCCAGCTTTCGGAACACTAATCAGATCCTGCAATTGGCCGGCTGTGATTTGCTGACCATTAGCCCAGAATTGCTCGCTGAACTCCAAAGCAGTTCTGAAGCGGTCATTCGAAAGCTGGATCCCAAGGCCGCTCAAAGCAAGAACATGAAGGAGCTAACGGTGACTGAATCCGCCTTTCGACTGCAGCTCAATGACGATGCCATGGCGACTGAGAAACTAGCCGAAGGCATACGGGCCTTCTGCAGCGACATCGTTAAATTAGAACAGCTCCTGATCTAGCAGTCTTTTCTTTACTAGACCAGGGTCACTGTCAGTCAATCAGAAATCAAGATTTTATTAAGCCGCAGGCGATGCGCGGACCCGAATTTCCAGCAGGCTGTGATTTGTAATCATCGGGGTCGCGGTGAATAACGACCGACTTGCCCACAATTCCGTTTGAACCCGTGTTCACTGCAAAGCCATGTAGCTTAGCCGAATAGCTTGCATTACCAGCTGTATCGGTCTTAATGTTCGGCATATCACCGGCGTGATGCGCGCCACTGCCAGGCGAGCCATGCGGTTTACCATCGGGGTTGAAATGACCACCCGCACTGGTGGCATCGGCAGATGAACAATCGCCTTTTTCGTGAACATGAAAACCATGTTCTGAATTTGGCTTTAAGCCCGTAAATCTTCCAGTGACTAAAACATCCTTGCCTTGTGAAACAAAATTCACTTCGCCAGTGGTTTTTGATCCTGAGCGCGACTCTAAATTGGCTGATGCCTTTTGGCCTGAGCCCTGTTCCATGCCTTGACAGCCCACCAACACACCAGCAGCAATGAGTAAGCCAGTCAATGCACTAACTGTTCCAATATTTTTTTTAATCATGCTCTTCACCATTTAAGTTATGCCACTATTTGAGGCACTGGACATTATGATGACAGAGTTTTTTTCAATTAAGCAGGATTACTCTAAATAGTTAGAGACAGCAATACATTGTTGTAGTGCAATATATCAAATTGATAAACGCTTTTAAGTGACAGAGCGTTGACGCAATGCCTCATACAAGCAAACGCCACTGGCTACCGAGACATTGAGGCTTTCAACTACACCGTGCATCGGGATGCGTACCAGTTGATCGCAATGCTCGCGCGTTAAGCGCCGCATGCCCTCGCCTTCTGCGCCCATCACCAACGCAATCGGTCCGGTTAAATCCAAGTCGTAAATCGACTTATCCGCTTCATCGTCAGTGCCGATGAGCCAAATACCCAGTTCTTGCATCTCACGCATGCTGCGCGCCAAATTAGTCACAGTGATTAAAGGCATTACTTCAGAGGCGCCGCTGGAGACCTTACTCACGGTAGCATTAATGTGGGCAGAGCGATCCTTTGGAACGACTACCCCATGCACCCCAGCACCATCCGCAACGCGCAAGCAAGCACCCAGATTATGCGGGTCAGTCACACCATCCAGCACCAACAAAAGCGGTTTGCCTTCGATGCCATCAACCAGCTCGGCTAAGGTGCGCGCTACAGTCATTTTTTCAGCCAAGGCAACGACGCCCTGATGGCGATCGTGGCCAGCTAATTTATGTAAGCGCTCTGAATCCGCAGAGTGCAGGCGATCGCCCAAAATCGATTCGGCTTGTTTTAAAAAATCCCCCATGCGGCGATCGCGCCGCGCTGGATCAAAATAGACTGCCTTGAGGCTATCGGGATCAAGGCGCAAGCGCGCTTGAATCGCATGAAAGCCGAGCATAATTTGTTTCATTAACGCTTCCCTTTGCGTACAGGCGGTTTGCTACCAGCAGGCTTTCCTGGAGCGCGAATGGCGGCTGACTTACCACGCGACGCCTTGGCTGATTTGGACTGCTTGGCACCTTGCTTGCCGGCTGCCTTGGCCGCATTGACATTGATACCAGCACTTTTTTTGGGCGCTTTACTTGAAGGGCGCGACTTTTTCGATGCTGCTTTTTTATTCGGCTTACCGGTATCGCTCGCCAATATGAGGGTGCGGCTACGCACGCCATCGCGCTCACTGATGACGGACTTGACTAAGGAGAACTCAATCTTGCGTGCATCCAAATCAACTCGGCTAACGAGGACGTGCAGGCGATCACCCAAACGGTGACGCATACCGGTGCGCTCGCCGCGCAACTCTTGACGTGCTTCGTCATATTGGTAGTAGTCACCGCCGAGTTCGGTGACGTGGACCATGCCCTCAACAAAGAGATTTTCCAGTTGGATGAAGAGCCCAAAACTCGCCACTCCCGTAATCGTGCCGGCATATTCTTGGCCAAGGTGGTCCCGCATGTAATAGCACTTCAGCCAGGCCTCAACATCACGTGATGCCTCGTCAGCCCGCCTTTCATTGGATGAGCAATGAACACCCAGTTGACCCCAAACCGCGAGTGCGCCGCTGGCAGCAGCCCCCTTGCCTTTTTGTGGGCCGGCCGCTTTACTCGCGCTCTGTGACTTTTTTGCTTCCGATGCATTCGTGCGTGCTTGTCCCTTGCGTGGCAAGGTGAGATTGAGCGGCACTCGCTCCGGCAGACTGGGGTAATACGGTTTCTTTTGCAGGATGGCTTTAATCGCACGGTGTACCAATAAGTCAGGGTAACGCCGAATCGGACTGGTGAAGTGTGCATAGGCCGGATACGACAAACCAAAATGCCCAACATTTTCAGGCTGGTAAACCGCTTGTTGCATTGATCGGAGCACCACGGTTTGCAACATCGTTGCATCCGGCCTAGGTTTTATCTCTTTAATAAGCTTGGCAAAATCTTTAGGCTGGGGCTTTTCATTACCGCCGAGGCTCAGTGATGCGGTGCGCAATACCTGCCGCAGCGTCATGATTTTCTCTTCCGATGGCTCGGCATGAACGCGGTACAAACCCAAGTGCTTATTTTTTTGTAAAAAATCAGCAGCGCACACGTTGGCAGTCAACATGCACTCTTCGATCAGGCGATGCGCATCGTTACGCGTGCGCGGCTCAATCCGCAAAATCTTGCCAAGTTCATTGGAAATAATTTGGGTCTCGGTAGTTTCAAAATCCAAGGCGCCGCGCTTCTCGCGCGCCGACAATAAGATTTTGAATAAGCCATACAAATTACTCAGCAGCGGACGAAACTGTGCAAAACGCGCCGCATCGGGACCGTTGGAGTTGCTAATAACCTCCCACACAGCATCGTAGGTAAAGCGCTGCGCCGAGTGCATGACCGCAGGATAAAACTGATAGGCCAGGATTTCACCATGAACATCAATCACCGAGTCGCATACCATGCAGAGGCGATCCACCCCTGGATTTAAAGAACATAATCCATTGGAAATCTTTTCTGGCAGCATCGGAATCACGCGACGCGGAAAATACACTGAGGTAGCCCGCAGTAATCCCTCTTCGTCCAAAGCATTACCTGGCTTAACGTAATGCGACACATCCGCAATCGCCACAATCAGGCGCCATGCCTTGACCTTGCCAAACATCGTGGGCTCGCAATAGACGGCATCATCAAAATCGCGGGCATCAGCGCCATCAATCGTAACGAGGGGCACATCCCGCAAATCAACCCGCCCTTCTAAATCGGCCTGAACCACTCCGTCTGGAAGCGCAGCGGCTTCTTTCATGGTGGCTGCGGAAAACTCATGGGGTACGCCGTATTTACGCACCGCAATCTCGATTTCCATACCGGGATCATCGATTTCACCCAGCACTTCGACTACTCGGCCCACTGCCTGACGGTAACTGTCGGGGTAGTCAATGATTTCAACGCTGACAACCTGACCCAATTTGGCATTGAGCTGCCCTTTGGGCGGTATCAAAATATCGTGACCGATACGCTTGTCTTCCGGCGCAACAATCAAAACGCCGTTTTCATTTAGCAAACGACCAATCACAAGGCGATTCACATGGGTGATCACCTCGACGATTTGACCT
>CANHMJ010000017.1 GCA_947461805.1 Burkholderiaceae bacterium | reverse complement strand
TTAGCTAAGGCCATCAAACTATCTGAGACCATCCAATTTTTAAACGCTGCCATTCTGGAGGTATTTTCATCCTCAAAGCCCATGCTAGTCCAGACATCCGTACTCACAAGATCGGCGTCTTTGCATGCGTCCTTGGGGTCGTTGCATACCGTTAGGTGCTTGGCAGCTGCAGGACTTAATCGTGCGGGATCAAGGGCATAGCCATCGGGCGCAGAAAAGCGCACCTGAAAGCCCAGTACTTCAGCCGCCTGAATCCAGGTGTAAGCCATGTTATTTGCATCGCCAACCCAGGCCACCGTTTTTCCCTGAATCGGTCCGCGCGCCTCGACAAAGGTAAAAACATCAGTTAATACTTGGCATGGATGAAATTCATTGGTTAAACCATTAATTACTGGAACCCGGGAGTTTGCAGCAAAGCGCTCAATGATGTCTTGGCCAAAGGTGCGAATCATAATGATGTCGGTCATTCTAGAAATGACTTGAGCTGCATCCTCGACGGGCTCGCCACGACCTAATTGGGTATCGCGCGTATTGAGGTAAACCGCATGGCCGCCAAGTTGGTGAATGCCAGCCTCAAATGAGAGCCGGGTGCGGGTGGACTGTTTTTCAAAAATCATCGCCAAGGTACGGTCATGCAAGGGATGCCAGGTTTCGTAGCTCTTAAATTTAGTCTTGAGCCACGCTGAGCGCGCAAGGAGATAGTCGTATTCGCTGCGCGTCAGATCAGTAAATTGTAAATAATGCTTCAATTGGCCCGGCACTTGGGGCTTTGCTAAAGAGGTATTCATAAGGCCCTCCGAGGAGTTTGTACTAATCTTTTCAAAACACGATGCATTCATCAATAGGGTGATTAAATGCAATCCACACTGTTAAGCTATAGGGTAACGCGGCACGAATGCCCCAACCAAAGTACCCATCCATTTGAAACATAAAAAACTGTTTATCCAAGGCGTTACATCAACCGGCAAGCCATTTCGGCCAAGTGATTGGGCTGAGCGGCTCTGCGGGGTTATGGCTTCATTCAGGCCGCCTGGAGACCATGCAGATCCACGCTTTACCTATTCACCCTATGCAAGGCCGGTACAGATAGCGCAGATCAATTGCGTCGTGATCGATACCCGACTGCATGATCTTGACCCGCGCGCCCTCGACTTTGTTCTCAACTTTGCCAAAGACAATGATTTGGCCATCGAAGAAGCATGTGAATTTGAACCCAAATCACAAACCCATACTTAAAAAGCAAAACCCGCCCTAATAAGGAGCGGGCTATGGCTTGGTGCTGCTATGCAAAAACGACTTAAGCAGCCATTGCCTTAATTGCAGCAGACAAACGGGACTTTTGACGGGCCGCGGTATTTTTGTGTGCAATTTTCTTATCTGCAATTTTGTCGATGGTTGCTTGAGCCGCAACAAATACTTTTGCAGCGGCTGCTTTATCGCCGGTATCGATCGCTTTACGCACAGCCTTAATGGAGGTGCGTAATTTGGAGCGCAAACTGGAGTTGTGCTCGTTCTGTTTTACTGCTTGCCTGGCGCGCTTGCGTGCCTGTGCGGTATTGGCCATGTTTAAACCTACCTATGTAATTTCAATGGGTTAAATCGTTCAACAGCAAACTGATTAAATCGCCTTTACGAGATAAATCCTCTTTACGAGATAAATCCTCTTTACGAGATAAATCCTCTTTTTGAGGGTTTTCTTGCGGATTTCTTTAGCCAGCTCACCAAAACCTAAGATTTTACCTGAAAGGAGTTAAAAAGCCCAGTTGCCTGATAAATAGGTGAAAATTGACCCATGAACCTGCTCTCCGCTGCCGCCAAGGTTAGCTCCTTCACCATGCTATCGCGCATTACAGGGCTGTTACGCGAAACCCTGATTGCCCGGAGTTTTGGGGCCTCCGAGTGGACGGACGCCTTTAATGTGGCCTTTCGGCTCCCCAATCTGCTCCGCAGGCTGTTTGCCGAAGGGGCATTTTCCCAGGCATTTGTGCCGATTTTGGGGGAAGTTTCCAGTAAGGATGATCCCGCCCAGTCTAAAACCCTAATTAATGCAGTGGCTACCCTGCTCTTTTGGACCCTACTGCTCACCGTTGGCCTTGGCATTGTAGGTGCCCCACTCTTAATTTTGGCGATTGCCACCGGCTTTAGCGGCAGCCCTGCTTACGAAGCCAGCGTGCTCATGACCCAAATTATGTTTCCCTACATTGGATTGATTTCGATGGTGTCGCTGTCGGCAGGCATTCTCAATACCTTTCAGCGCTTTGCGATTCCAGCCTTCACCCCCGTCTTACTGAACTTGGCATTAATTGGCAGTGCGCTCTGGCTTGCGCCCCAACTCGAGCAACCGATTTATGCCCTTGCATTCGGTGTACTAGTGGGCGGCGTTTTGCAATTGGCGATTCAAATTCCTGCGCTGCGCCGGCTGGGCTTACTGCCCCGCATTAGCGTATTGCCGAAGGCCATTCGGGGTGCTTGGTTAAACCCCGATGCACGCCGAGTATTAAAGCTAATGGGGCCGGCTGTCTTTGCCGTTTCTGTTGCTCAAATCTCTCTTGTTATTAATACCAACATTGCCTCTCGCTTGCAAACCGGCAGTGTCTCTTGGTTGTCTTACGCCGATCGCCTGATGGAGTTTCCTACCGCCCTACTGGGTGTTGCGTTAGGTACCGTGCTGCTACCGAGCCTGAGCAGGGCCAATGCCCAGCAAGACACAAAGCAAGCGAGTGAGCTCCTGGTTTGGGGCTTGCAGCTTACCTTTTTACTGGCTGCGCCCTGCGCAGTAGCGCTTTTGCTGTTTGGCGAGCCCATCGCTGCGGTGCTTTACCACTATGGCCGCTTTACCGCACTGGATGTCGTGATGACGCAGCGGGCCTTGGCCGCCTATGGTGTTGGGCTAATTGGACTGATTCTGATCAAAATTCTGGCGCCTGGATTCTATGCCCGTCAAGATATTCGTACGCCAGTGCGCATTGCGTTGCTTGTATTGATCTCAACTCAGCTGGCTAATATTGTCTTGGTACCTTTGCTGGGCCATACCGGTTTGGCGCTTTCTGTAGGGCTTGGTGCCTGCTTAAATGCCGCCCTACTGTGGATTGGCTTACACCGGCGTGGTGCAATTGCGGCCGGTTTTGGTTGGACTAAATACCTTTTTCAACTTGCCATTGCACTGATTCCTTTATCGCTATTGCTCTACTATGGCGCCAACCTGCACCAGTGGATTGCCATGCAGAGTGAGCCATGGACGCGGGTTGGCTTATTGGCCGCCTGGATTCTAGGCGCCGCTGTAGTGTATTTCATGGCCCTTTGGATTGTGGGTATTCGTTGGCAGCATTTTCGGCGTCATGCAAAATAGACCATATGCCGACACGCCAACTTGACTACTTCACCTCTCTCGTTGCCGAGGATGATCATTTTCCATTAACCGAATCGGCGATTGCCGTTGCGCAGCATGCCTTTCCAGACCTAGATGTCCAGCACACCCTGGATGAAATTGATGCCCTCGGTAGCAAGCTAAAAAAACGCATCACCTCCGATACATCGCAAGTACAACGCCTTCAGCTGCTCAAGCATTTTTTTTACACCGAGCTGGGATTTGGTCCGAACGCAAATGACTTTTATGCACCTGAGAATTCCTATCTGCACCACGTGATGGAGAGTCGTCGTGGCATTCCGATCTCCCTAGCCATCTTAATGATCGAGCTCGGTCAGCAAATTGGTCTGAAGATTCGTGGGGTCTCATTTCCAAATCACTTCATGATGCGGGTCTCCTTGCCCCAAGGTGAAATCATTATGGATCCGCTCAATGGCGCTACCTACTCCAAGGATGAATTGCAAACCATGCTTGACCCCTACCTCGATGCTAAAGGCTATCGGGGTGAGACTGCGCTTCCTTTAAGTATTTTCTTGCGCGCCTCCAGTAGCCGAGAAATTCTCTCGCGCTTTTTGCGTAACCTGAAATTAATCTACACCGAACATGAGCGCTGGGAACGCTTGCTTGGCATTCAAGAGCGCTTGGTGATCTTGTTGCCCGACGCCATCGAGGAAGTGCGTGATCGTGGCCTTATTTTTGCCCAACTGGAATACGTACGTCCAGCTCTGCAGGACATGCAACACTACATTAGTGAAGCGCCCGAGGCGAGCGATGCGGAAGCGATTCGTAACCATATTGCTACCCTCGAAAGCCAAGCTCGCTAAGATTGAAACGATTGCATTCAACGCGCCATGCCGACTGAATCGCATCCAGCACCCCTATTGTCGTTAGCGGGTCCTACTGGATCCGGCAAGACCCATTTAGCCATGTTGCTGGCAGAGGCGGCACAGGCACGCGGCATCACGGTCGAACTCATCAGCATGGACTCCGCTCTGGTCTATCGGGGCATGGACATTGGTAGCGCCAAACCCACTCTAACGGAACGCGCGGCAGTAAAGCATCACCTCATCGATATTCTCGATCCAACTGAAGCCTACTCTGCAGCTCGCTTTGCAAGCGACACCAAACGGCTCGTCTCTGAAATACGGCAACGGGGCAATGTACCAGTCATCGTCGGCGGCACCATGCTCTATTGGCGTGCTTTTGCCTATGGCCTATCTAGCCTTCCGCCAGCAGATTCGGTCATCCGCGCGCACCTGGATGCCCAAGGCAAGGCACTGGGGTGGCCAGCCATGCATGCTGAGTTAATGGCGCTTGATCCCATTACAGCAGCGCGCTTAGAGCCCAATGATTCGCAACGCATTCAGCGCGCCCTAGAGGTCGTGCAGGCCACTGGCAAACCGATGTCGGTCTGGCTTGCAGAATCGCCCAGTGACGACGGTCGTGCAGGCTCATTGATTCCCGGCTGGCTTCGTCTGGTCTCATTAGAGCCAAGCGAGCGGGCGCAGCTGCATCAGAATTTAGAGAGTCGCTTTGATGCCATGCTGCACGCTGGATTGATTGATGAGGTTCGTACGCTCCGCACTCAGCCCGGCATACATGCCGACCTACCCTCGATGCGCGCAGTCGGCTACCGCCAAGTATGGGAATTTTTAGAAGGGCACATCAATACAGAACAAATGCGTTACAAAGCCTTAGCAGCAACGCGGCAACTGGGCAAGCGCCAACTCACCTGGCTCAGGGCAATTGAAGGCCGAACTGTATTTAATCCGTTTGATGCGAGCGGCTTGCAGTCAGCCCTGCAATACTGCCTTCAAGAGTTGGGTACGGTTAAATAACAATCGTTTGCGCTGCATTGGGCGCACGCTCAACTACCTCGCCCACGACCCACGCTTTTAAGCCCTGCTCTTGGAGTGAAGCGAGGGCTTTGTCCGCTTCGCTTTTTGCAAGAACGACGACCATACCAATACCGCAATTAAAGACGCGGACCATCTCTGCATCGACCACGCCGCCTTTCATTTGCAACCAACGGAATAAGTCGGGCAGAACCCAACTGTCACGGTGCAGAATCGCTTGGGTATGTTCTGGCAAAACACGGGGCACGTTATCCACCAGTCCACCACCGGTAATGTGGGCCATGCCCTTTACATCGACTTCGCCAATTAACTTTAATAGTGGCTTGACGTAGATTTCAGTCGGCGCCATCACCACATCAATCAATGGACGTCCGCCAATATCATCGCTTGGCTTTGCACCAGCACGTTCAATAATCTTTCGCACTAACGAATAACCATTTGAGTGCGCGCCACTCGAGCCCAAGGCCAAAATGACATCGCCGGGCACAATGCGGCTGCCGTTGATGATCTTGGATTTTTCAACTGCGCCGACAGCAAAACCAGCCAAATCGTATTCGCCATCCGGATACATGCCAGGCATTTCAGCAGTCTCGCCGCCAATAAGGGCACAGCCAGCTAATTCACAGCCAGTTGCAATACCGCCAACCACCGTTGCCGCGGTATCCACCGTCAGCTTGCCGCAGGCAAAGTAATCTAGAAAAAAGAGGGGTTCTGCGCCCTGCACCAAAATGTCATTGACGCTCATCGCCACTAAATCTTGACCAATGGTCTCATGGCGATTCCATTCGAATGCCAATTTGAGTTTGGTGCCTACGCCGTCGGTACCCGATACCAATACTGGCTCTTGGTAACGCTTGGGCACCTCAAACAAGGCGCCAAAGCCGCCAATACCAGCCAGAACACCCTCGCGCATGGTTTTCTTTGCCAGCGGCTTAATGCGGTCGACTAGGGCATCGCCAGCATCAATATCAACACCAGCATCGCGGTACGAGAGGCTTTGGGCTTGGGAATTAGGGGATGAGCTCATGGGGGGTCGTTTGGAAATAAGGTAAAAGCATGCGTTGATCGGTAGAATCATTGAATTCTAGAGGATCAATGCCCCATGGCAGAAATTTTTACCCCTTTTTTGGCTGCTTTTATTCTTGCCTATGCCCTACGACCCGTAGCAAGCCGGCTTGAGGACCTGCACGTACCCCGCGCCTTGGCAGCGACCTTGACGATTGTTTTTGGCCTGAGCCTAGTTACTGGGCTCTTCCTGCTCTTGATTAATTTACTTGGCCATGAAATTCCCCTAATCAAAATGAAATTGCCCATTTGGGTGCAAAACACCCAGGCGTGGTTAGAGCCAACCTTGGCCGAACACCACATTGAGTTTGATTGGGCTGCACTACGCGAAACCGTAACGCAGAAAATAACAAGCCACCTCAGTACCAACGCAGACGTTTTAATGAGCTCAACCCTCGACACCATTTTGCTTTCAGGTAGTTCGGTTGTGCATGGTTTTGTTAATCTCATTTTGACTTTGTTCGTCTTGTTTTACTTGTTAATCGATTGGAATCACTTTTTTAAATTAATCGAGGACTTGATACCTCCGCGATTTGCGCAAACTGCTCGTCATCTCTGCATGCATACCGATGGCCTGTTATCGCAATACTTGCGCGGGCAAATTCTGGTCATCTTGGTGATGGCAACCTTCTACAGCATTGGCCTTAGTTTGGTTGGAATGGATGGCGCAATTGCCTTGGGTGTATTTACTGGTCTGATGATCATCATTCCTTATATTGGTATTGCCCTCGGACTCGGCATTGGCATTCTCTCTGCCATACTGCAATTTGGCTTTGGCCCTGAGTTAATCTGGGTGCTCGCCATATTTGGCATCGGTCAGGTTTTGGAAGGCTTTTTTCTCACGCCAAGGCTGGTGGGTGAGCGCATTGGTCTACATCCCGTTGCCGTTTTATTTGCCTTAATTATTTTTGGCAAACTCTTT
Organism: Burkholderiaceae bacterium; assembly: GCA_947461805.1. Taxonomy (GTDB): domain Bacteria; phylum Pseudomonadota; class Gammaproteobacteria; order Burkholderiales; family Burkholderiaceae; genus Polynucleobacter. Next base: position 8,623 of record CANHMJ010000017.1, on the reverse strand, counting down.
GGATTTTTTGGCGTCTTACTCGCACTCCCTGCTAGCGCCGTCAGCTTGGTATTGATTCAATTTGGCTGGTCTTTGTACATCAAGAGTAGCTGGTACCAAGGTAAATGAGTTCCAATGCCCTACCACGGCAATTTGCCTTAGATCTTGGTCACGCGCACCAAGCATCCTTGAGTAATTTTTTGCCTGGTAGTGATCGCGCCCTCATTTCTACCCTACAAAAAATTACCGAGCAGTGGACCGCATCCTCGGTGACTCCAGCAACAGTCGATGCAAACCCGTTAAACCACCGTTGGATTTATTGGTGGGGTGCCCCTGGGTCGGGGCGCAGCCATTTGTTGCTCGCCCTAATGTATGCGGCGCAAAACGCCTCAATTGCTTATTACTACGTCAGCAACGCTGACCCCAGTGCGTGGGTGAAGCTAGAAGCAGCACTGCCACAGCAATTAAAGGCAACCACTCCAACCGCGATTGCGGTCGACGACGTCGATCTTCTTGATGAGCGCTTGAGTAGCGCACTCTTTCGCGTTCTGAATACGGTACGGGATAGTCAGCAACTCTTCGTCTTTATGGCGGGCAGTGCTGCTCCTGCCAGCCTCAAGCTGCGCGACGATTTACGGACGCGCCTGGCTTGGGGCTTGGTATTTCAGACCCATTTACTGAGCGACCATGAGAAGATACAGGCATTAGAGCAGGCGGCGAGTGATCGTGGGCTGGTACTCTCGCCCGATGTATTGCCATGGCTTTTGAGTCGTTTTTACCGAGATATGCCCAATCTCATGGCGCTACTCGATGCCCTTGATGCCTACTCCTTGGAAACAAAGCGGGCAGTTACCTTGCCTTTAGTACGCGAATTACTGCAGCTTTCCAGTAGTCCGAATAATGAATTGATGAACCGATGACACAACTTGCTTTATTTGATCTAGATCACACCCTACTGCCCTTCGATAGCGATTACGAGTGGGGGCAATTTTTAGTCCGCCGAGGGGTTGTCGATGCGGTCGAGTATGCTCAGAAAAATGATCAGTTTTATGCTGACTATAAGCTCGGTAAGTTAGATATCGATGCTTTTCTGCGCTTTGCTTTAAAGCCGCTCTCCGAGCATCCACGCGCCCAACTACAGCAATGGCATGATGCATTTATGGCGGAAGTGATTGTGGATAAATTACATCCGGCCGCAATTGCTTTAGTAAAACGCCATCAAGATGCTGGCGATCTATGCTGTGTTGTCACTGCGACCAATAGCTTTGTCACTCGCCCGATTGTGAATGCATTCGGGATTACGCACTTAGTAGCTACTGAACCTGCCACCGTCAATCATGATGCCAGTCAAATGTTTACGGGTGCAGTGCATGGCATTCCCAGTTTTCGGGAAGGAAAAATTCAACGGGTGCAGGATTGGTTAGCTTCCCTAGGTCACGCGATGGATCGCATGGAGAAGAGTTATTTTTATTCGGATTCACTCAATGACCTGCCGCTCTTGGAACAAGTGAGTCACCCCATCGCAACCAATCCAGACCCCCGCTTGCGTGCAGAAGCTGAAAAACGGCAGTGGCCCATTTTGGAACTGTTCGCATGATTGCTAAATTGATTCAGCGTATTTTCCGCCGCAGCCCACGGTCTAAGGTGACACAATCGCCTGCGGCCGGTGCACCTAAGCGCATTACCAAAAAAGCGCATCGAATTGACCCGCAACTCCTTTCCAAAAATGCAGTCAAAGTAACGCATACCTTGCAACAAGGGGGCTACCAGGCATACATTGTTGGCGGAGCCGTACGCGATCTTGTACTGGGGATTGGTCCTAAGGATTTCGATGTGGCAACCAATGCAACTCCAGAGCAAGTGCAAAAGCTGTTTCGGAAATCACGCTTAATCGGTCGCCGCTTTCAGATTGTGCACGTGACTTTTTTTGGCAAAGAGCGTCCTGAAATCATTGAAGTATCGACCTTTCGCGCGTTACTCGAAAATGCTGGTGACCATGTGGCTGATAGCGGCCGCATTCTGCGCGATAACGTTTGGGGCACTCAAGTGGAAGACGCTACGCGGCGTGACTTTACGATTAACGCCATGTACTACGATCCGGCTACTGAAACCGTGCTGGATTACCACGGCGGCATGGCGGACATGCAACAGCGCACGCTGCGCATGATTGGTGATCCATCCAAACGCTACCGCGAAGATCCAGTACGCATGTTGCGGGCAATTCGGTTTGCAGCTAAAACAGGCTTTACCCTCGCCCCCGAAACTCGTGCGCCAATCACTAAGCTCGCTAAGTTGATTCATGACGTGCCCGCCGCCCGGCTCTTCGATGAAATCCTCAAACTGCTGATGTCGGGCTACTCGTGGCAAGCCATTCAGGGCTTGCGGGAAGCAGGTCTGCACCACGGGGTATTGCCCTTGCTTGATGCTGCGCTCGACCCCAAAGAAGGGGTTCTAGGTAGCGAAGCATTTATTCGCTTGGCCCTGAACAATACCGATGAACGCATTCAAAATGGCAAAGGTATTTCTGCAGGCTTTTTATTTGCCACTCTGCTCTGGCCTCAGCTACTGAGCATATGGCAAAAAAATCTGGCTGCCGGCATGAGCAACATCACTGCCTTGCATGCTGCGATGGACGATGTGATTGCAACCCAAAGCAAGGGCATGATGATTCAACGGCGCTTCGAGGCTGACATGCGCGAGATCTGGGCTTTACAACCACGATTCGATAAGCGCATTGGTCGCTTCCCGCAACGCATGCTGGAGTTACCACGCTTTCGGGCGGGCTATGACTTCATGCTATTGCGCTGCGCCACGGGCGAACGCCCAGAAAGTCTGGGTCAATGGTGGACCCGCTTTATTGATGCCGACCCAGCAGAGCAAGAAGCGCTATTGGCTGCCGTCAAGGAAGAGGTGTCCCTGACTGGTCTGGGCGTAACCACAGCCAAGCGCCGCAGGCGGCGTAAACCCAAGGTAGCAGGCACTCCAGCCGCCCCTGATCAGGCCGCTACCGACTAAATCAGGGTTGCCAAGCACGTTTTGGCAATCTTCAGTAAAGTATTCGAATATTCAGTTGGGACTCACTATGGCAAAAGCATTTATTGGATTTGGCGGCAATGTCGGCGATACGCGCCAAATCATTACTGATGCCATGGTTTGCTTGGCTTTGCGCAGTCAACTGCAAATCATTCATAAAAGCTGCCTATACCTAAGCGCGCCAGTGGAGGCGACGGGTGGCGATTACATTAATTCTGTAGTGCAGATTGAGACCGACTTAACGCCTTATGGCTTGCTGCATGTCTGCCAAACCATCGAGCAGCAATTTGGTCGTGAGCGTCCCTATGAAAATGCGCCGCGTACGCTCGATCTTGATATTTTGTATTTTGAAGGGGTTGCGCAAGGCGACTCCGAACTGACCTTACCTCATCCCCGCATTACCGAGCGCTCCTTTGTTCTGCTACCCCTCTTGGAAATTGCCCCGGATTTCTTTTTGCCCGAATTTGGAGCACTCAAAAGTTACCTGCCTAAGGTAGCGCATCAGCGCATTGAAAAACTGACTTGCCGCAACTGCGCCAACGACGAAAAAACCGAATATCGCCCCTCGGCCTACTAATTCATTACACTGGTGGTATGAGTTATCTGCAAGGCGAAAAGCCCATTACGATTTCTAAACTGCTCTCGATGCATGCCGAGCGGGAAAAAATCGCTGTCCTGACAGCCTATGATTCAACCATGGCTGCGCTCCTCAATCGCTGCGATGTTGATGTTATTTTGGTTGGTGACTCACTTGGTAATGTCGTTCAAGGCCACAACAGCACCACACCGGTCACCGTTGAAGAGATGACTTATCACACCCAGTGCGTTGCCAGGGCCAATGCAAAGGCCTTCTTGATGGCTGATTTACCCTTTGCCAGCTATGGCGACCCCTACCTTGCCTTAGAGTCTGCTGCTGAACTCATGCGTGCGGGTGCCGACATGGTAAAGCTGGAGGGAGGGGGCGATTGGCAAGTTGAAATCATTGCTCACCTGGTTGAGCGCAGCGTACCCGTATGCGCTCACCTTGGTTTGTTGCCACAATCCGTGCATTTACTTGGCGGCTACAAAGTACAAGGCAAAAACAAAGATGCCGCAGGGCTGATGCTGGAACAAGCGCAGGCTTGCGCTGCGGCCGGTGCCCAGCTGCTTGTACTTGAAGCTATACCATCGGCTTTGGGGAAAAAAATTACAGAGGCCGTCTCGATTCCAACGATTGGTATTGGGGCCGGGCCAGACTGCTCAGGCCAAGTATTGGTATTGCCGGATATGCTGGGAATTAGCCCCGGCAAGCCGCCCAAGTTCGTCAAGAATTTTATGGAGGGCAAGCCGTCCATCGAGGCAGCAGTGAAAGCCTATGTTCGCGATGTAAGGGGGGGCCGTTTTCCTGGTCCGGAACACGGCTTCGCCTCCTAGTAGATTCAGCGCTTAACTAAAAAAACTTTTCACGCTATCGAACCACCCTTTTTGATGGGGATTGTGTTTAGCGCCGCCCGACCGCAGGCTCTCATCAAACTGCCTGAGTAGGTCTTTTTGCTCGTCCGATAGCTTGACCGGGGTCTCTACCATCACATGCACAAACAGGTCGCCCACAACGGCTGAGCGCAATCCTTTAATGCCTTTATTGCGTAAGCGGAATGTTTTGCCCGTTTGCGTTCCCTCTGGAATGGGAAACTCAACCCGGCCCGTCAGCGTCGGCACTTCAATCTCACCGCCGATGGTTGCGGTCGCAAACGAAATTGGCATTTGCACATGAAGATCGGTGCCATCGCGCTCGAAAACCGGGTGTGGCTTAACGCGCACCTCGACATATAAATCGCCATTGGGGCCTCCATTAACGCCAGGCTCACCATTGCCCACCGAGCGAACACGCATACCGTCATCGATGCCCGCCGGAATTTTGATCTCTAAGGTCTTTTGTTCTTTTAACTTACCGCTGCCGTGGCATTGTTTGCAAGGCTTTGGAATGTATTGGCCGGTACCGCGGCACTTGGGGCAGGTTTGTTGCATTGAAAAAAAGCCTTGCGCAACGCGCACTTGTCCTTGGCCATTGCACGTCGGGCAAGTTTCAACTTTGCTACCAGGCTCGGCACCGCTGCCACTGCAATGCTTGCAATTACTCCAACTGGGAACCCGAATTTGGGTGGAGTAGCCCTCGGCCGCTTGCTCCAAGGTAATGTCCATGTTGTAGCGCAGATCGGCGCCTTTATAGACCTGTGGGCCCGCACCGCGGCCACCGCCTTGACCAAAAATATCACCGAAAATATCACCGAAGGCATCTGCAAAGCCGCCGCCCGCAAATCCACCGCCACCCATATTGGGATCGACGCCCGCATGGCCATACTGATCATAGGCAGCGCGCTTTTGAGGATCGCTCAGCATCTCATAGGCTTCTTTTGCCTCTTTGAATTTGGCTTCAGCTCCCGGATTATCGGGATTGCGATCGGGGTGATGCTTCATCGCCAGTTTGCGATACGCCTTTTTTAAATCCTCATCGCTGGCATTTTTTCCAACGCCCAGTACCTCATAAAAATCGCGTTTACTTGTAGCCACTGCATCTTCCTCTCAGCATCATTAAAACGACACAAGTCGGCTCTGGGCCGACTTGTGTTTATTGCCTATGTAAAAAGTGGATTATTTCTTATCCTCTTTAACCTCTTTAAAGTCGGCATCGACTACATCCGCATCGGCTGGGCCACCCTGCGATGCACTCGCACCAGCAGCACCAGGGGCAGCGCCTCCGCCGGCTTTGGCTTGCTCAGCAGCAAAGGCTTTCTCGCCCAGCTTTTGGCTCGCCTTACCCAGGGCTTCGGTTTTCGCCTCGATTGCTGCTTTATCGCTACCTTTAATCGCTTCATCGAGTTCTTTTAAAGCAGCCTCAATCGCTTCTTTTTCGGCCGCCTCTAAACTTGCACCATGCTCTTCCAATGCTTTCTTGGTCGAGTGGGCCAAGGCATCTGCCGTATTACGGGCAGTGACAAGCTCCAATACTTTTTTGTCTTCCGCCGCATTGGCTTCGGCATCTTTCACCATCCGCTGAATTTCTTCTTCGGTTAAGCCTGAGTTGGCTTTGATGGTAATTTTGTTTTCTTTGCCAGAAGCTTTGTCTTTTGCGGCAACATGCAAAATACCGTTGGCATCAATATCGAAAGTGACCTCAATTTGTGGGGTACCACGGGCGGCTGGCGGAATGCCTTCCAAATTAAACTCGCCCAATAGCTTATTAGCGCTGGCCATCTCACGCTCACCTTGGAAACACTTAATCGTCACCGCAGGCTGGTTATCTTCCGCTGTGGAATAGACCTGTGCATGCTTGGTTGGGATGGTTGTGTTTTTTGGAATCATCTTGGTCATCACGCCGCCCAAGGTCTCAATACCCAAGGAGAGTGGCGTCACGTCCAGCAACAGAACATCTTTGCGGTCACCCGACAATACCGATCCCTGAATCGCTGCACCAACGGCAACGGCTTCGTCTGGGTTCACGTCTTTGCGCGGCTCTTTACCAAAGATGTCCTTCACCTTGTCCTGCACTTTTGGCATACGCGTTTGACCGCCCACCAAAATCACGTCATCGATGTCAGATGCAGATACACCCGCATCCTTGAGTGCCATCTGGCATGGGCCCATAGTGCGTTCAATCAACTCCTCTACCAAGGACTCGAGCTTGGAACGGGTTAGTTTCAAGTTCAGATGCTTAGGGCCACTGGCATCAGCCGTGACGTAAGGTAAGTTGATCTCGGTTTGCTGCGATGAAGACAATTCGATCTTGGCTTTTTCTGCTGCATCTTTTAAGCGCTGCAATGCCAAAACGTCTTTGCTGAGATCAACGCCCTGCTCTTTTTTGAACTCATCAATGATCCAATCGATGATGCGCTGGTCAAAATCCTCGCCGCCTAAAAAGGTATCGCCATTAGTAGAAAGCACTTCGAATTGCTTTTCGCCATCGACGTTAGCAATTTCAATAATCGAGACGTCAAAGGTTCCACCGCCCAGGTCATAAACGGCAATCTTACGATCCGCCTTTTCCTGCTTATCAAGGCCAAATGCCAAAGCGGCTGCAGTGGGCTCATTGATGATGCGCTTCACTTCGAGACCGGCAATACGGCCAGCATCTTTAGTGGCTTGGCGTTGGCTGTCATTAAAATAAGCCGGCACAGTAATGACCGCCTCTGTCACTTCTTCACCCAAATAATCTTCTGCTGTCTTTTTCATTTTGCGCAGAATTTCAGCGGAGACCTGCTGTGGCGCCATTTTCTTATCGCGCGCCTCAACCCATGCATCGCCGTTATCCGCTTGAATAATTTTGTATGGCATGAGGCCAATGTCTTTTTGTACTTCTTTGTCCGTAAACTTACGGCCCATGAGGCGCTTGACCGCATAGACGGTATTGCGTGGATTGGTAACCGATTGGCGTTTCGCAGGCGCGCCAACCAGCACTTCGCCGTCTTCCATGTAGGCAATAATAGAAGGGGTTGTACGTCCGCCTTCAGCGTTCTCAATCACCCGAGGGGTGCCATTTTCAATTACAGAAACGCACGAGTTGGTGGTTCCTAAGTCAATTCCAATAATCTTTCCCATATCTACTCCGCTTTAAAGTAAGGTGTGCGCTAAGTCGCGTTGTTACATCTGATGTAAGGTATTTGGGGTCAAAAAAGATCAATTCAAGGGCAAAAACCCAGAAAAAACCAATTTATCCTCTTTTTTGACCTAAATGCTGGGGTTGGCTGCTAAGCCGACTGACTCACGGTGACCAAAGCGGGCCTTAAAACCCGATCTGCCAGAGAATAGCCGCGCTGCAATACGCTCACCACGGTTCCAGGTTCTTGCTCCGACGGCACCATCGAGATGGCTTGATGGTGGTGGGGGTCAAATTTGTCGCCGCTAGCAGGATTAATTTCCACTAGGCGCCCTTTTTCAAAGGCACTCATTAACTGCTTCAGGGTAATCTCCAGACCTTCTTTAAAGCCCTTTGCATCCACCGCTTCCGCACTCAGGGCAGCGTAAAGGCTATCGGCAACCGGCACTAAATGCTCGGCAAAACCCTCAATTGCAAATTTATGTGCCTTGCCAATGTCTTCTGCTGCGCGGCGACGGATGTTTTCCCCCTCGGCTTTGGCACGCAAGAAGTTGTCCTGCATCTCACTTAGCTTTTGCTGGAGATCGGCCAACTGCTGCTCGGCAGTCATCTCTACTGCCGCTTCTGCGGGATTGGCTGCTGCGGCGGCTGCTTCAGCTTGATTTTCTGGTGTTGGTTCGGGTTTTTCTTGGGTCATGGGTCTAAATCGCTTTGGTAATTTCGGAAGGGAAGTGGCTTTGAGCGCACTTACTGCTACTTATTTCATCTATATATGGGCGCAAATCATGCCATTTCAAGGGGCGGCTGGTGCGGTGGGGTTGGCAATATGAGCTTCGGCGACGGCAACCAAGGCATTACGCTTTGCAAGGACCGCGGCGGGCTCGTCGGTCAAAGGCCAAGCCGCCATGTGATCTGCTGCGATGGCATGGAGCGCATTGATCCATGCTGGACTGTTATTGAGGCAAGGGATGTAGCGGTAATCATTGCCCCCATGCTCAATAAAAATCTCTTTTCCTTCCATTGCAATTTCTTCAAGCG
>CANHMJ010000016.1 GCA_947461805.1 Burkholderiaceae bacterium | reverse complement strand
GGTGATGCTCGTGAACAATAAAACCATGTGCAGCTTTATGAGTAATGAAAAAATTGATGCGCTCTTAAATGAGTTGCGCACTTCGGCAAAAGGGCTACCAGCATGACCAGTCTCCATAGTCGTCACATCAAACCTTTAATTTTGGCTGGTCTTACTGGAAATAACTGGCGCCTCAAAGACTATGAGAGCCGCGGCGGTTATCAGCAGCTGCGCCGAATTCTGAAGGATAAAGTCGCGCCAGAAGCATTGATTGCCGAGTTAAAAGCATCTTCATTGCGCGGTCGTGGCGGCGCAGGCTTTCCGACCGGGCTGAAGTGGAGCTTTATGCCCCGTCAATTCCCGGGCCAGAAGTATTTAGTTTGTAACAGCGACGAGGGCGAGCCCGGTACATTCAAAGACCGCGACATCATGCGCTACAACCCGCATGCACTGATCGAAGGCATGATCATCGGCGCCTACACCATGGGTATTGGCGCTGGCTATAACTACATCCACGGTGAAATCTGGGAAGCCTATACCCGCTTTGAAGAGGCTTTAGAAGAGGCCCGTGCCGCAGGTTATTTGGGCGATGGCATTCTCGGTACAGACTTTAATTTCCAACTGCATGCAACACCAGGTTGGGGCGCTTACATTTGCGGCGAAGAGACCGCTTTGCTTGAATCCCTCGAAGGTAAAAAGGGTCAGCCCCGCTTCAAGCCACCATTCCCTGCAAGCTTTGGCTTGTATGGCAAACCTACCACGATTAACAATACTGAAACCTTCGCTGCCGTGCCATTCATTTTGGCGATCGGCGGTGAAGCGTATTTGCAACTCGGCAAGCCAAACAATGGCGGCACGAAGATTTTCTCGGTGTCCGGCGACGTTGTGCACCCCGGTAATTACGAAGTGCCATTGGGTACGCCGTTCTCAGAGCTCTTGCAACTCGCTGGCGGTATGCGCGAAGGCAAGGCCTTAAAAGCAGTCATACCGGGCGGATCTTCAGCGCCGGTTATTCCGGGTGCCATGATGATGGATCTGACGATGGACTATGACAGCATAGCCAAAGCAGGTTCGATGCTAGGTTCAGGCGCGGTGATTGTGATGAATGACACGCGTTGCATGGTGAAATCGTTGTTGCGCCTATCGTACTTTTATCACGAAGAGTCATGCGGACAGTGCACCCCATGCCGTGAGGGAACCGGCTGGTTGTGGCGTATCGTCAATCGCATTGAGCATGGGCAAGGGCGTACAGAAGATTTGGATTTACTGAATGACGTTGCAGCGAATATTCAAGGAAGAACCATTTGTGCTTTGGGCGATGCAGCAGCAATGCCAGTTCGCGGAATGCTTAAGCACTACATGGATGAATTTGCTTACCACGTTGAGCACAAGCGCTGCATTGTGCCTGAATACGTTTAATAGCGACTAGAAAAGAGAAGGATTTGTTGACGTGAGCATGGTTGAAATCGAATTGGACGGCAAGGCAGTCGAAGTTCCGCAAGGTTCGATGGTGATGCATGCCGCAAATAAATTGGGAACCTACATCCCCCATTTTTGCTATCACAAGAAACTATCGATTGCAGCCAATTGCCGCATGTGCTTGGTTGAGGTAGAAAAGGCGCCGAAGCCATTGCCTGCCTGCGCAACGCCCGTAACCCAGGGCATGAAGGTATTCACCCATTCTCCAAAAGCAGTCGAAGCGCAGCGTTCGGTTATGGAGTTCTTATTAATTAATCACCCACTGGATTGCCCGATTTGCGATCAAGGTGGTGAGTGCCAATTGCAAGATCTGTCCGTTGGGTACGGAAAATCCACATCCCGCTACAGTGAAGATAAGCGCGTGGTGTTTCATAAAAATGCGGGGCCACTTATCTCGATGGAAGAGATGACGCGGTGCATTCATTGCACCCGTTGCGTACGCTTCGGTCAAGAGGTTTCGGGAATTATGGAACTCGGCATGGTGAACCGCGGCGAACATTCTGAGATCACTACATTTGCTGGTCAAACAATTGATTCCGAGTTATCGGGAAACATGATTGATATTTGCCCAGTCGGCGCCTTGACGAGTAAGCCATTCCGTTACGCTGCACGCACCTGGGAACTTGGTCGTAAGCGCTCATTAAGCCCACACGATAGCTTGGGCACCAACACTACAGCCCAAACTAAAGCCAACCGCGTGATGCGGGTCGTGGCTCTGGAAAATGAAGCCATTAATGAATGCTGGATCAGTGACCGTGACCGCTTTGCTTATGAGGGCGTAAACAGCGCAGAGCGCCTCACCGTGCCGATGGTCAAGCAAGATGGCAAGTGGCTCGAGACAGACTGGGAGTCTGCTTTAGAGTACATCACCCGTTCCGTGAAAACCATTACCACCGACCATGGCGCTGATGCACTTGCCGCAATAGCCCACCCAATTTCAAGTGTGGAAGAGTTACACCTTCTACAAAAAGTCGTACGCGCAATGGGTTCTGACCGTGTAGAGACGCGCCTACGCCAAACCGATATGCGCGGTGTCGCAGCTGCGCCATGGCTGGGCATGCCGATTGCCAATGTGAGCCAGTTGGACCGTGCTCTCGTGATTGGTAGTTTTTTACGTAAAGAGCAGCCACTAATTGCCGCACGCTTGCGCACCGCTAGTAAGCGCGGCCTCCAGGTTTCTCGCATTGATGCAGGCGGGGATGACTGGTTGATGCCTTCGCTTGGTATTGCTACTGCGCCTGGTCGCTGGACGGCAGTTCTGACGGAAGTGGCGAGTGCCATTGCAAAAGCAAACGCAAGTCAATTGCCGGCAGGTATTCAGGGTGGGGCGGTTTCGCACGAAGCGCAAGCGATTGCGGATAGTCTTTTGTCTGGATCTAGTAAAGCAGTTCTCTTGGGCTCCGCTGCGATTGCCCATCCCCATGCTTCCAATCTGCATGTACTAGCCCAGTTTATTGCCGAGCAAACTGGCGCGACGTTTGGATTCTTGCCCGTCGGTGGCAATGCGGTTGCGGCTCCATTGCTACAGGCCGTTCAGCAAAAAGCGAATGCCGGTATTGAGTCGATTTTGGATGGCAGCGCACGCGCCGTGCTCTTGCTTAATGTAGAACCACTCTCGGATTTGCCTAACCCCGAACAGGCCCGCTTTGCATTGGCCAAGGCAGATACCGTCATTGCGCTGAGTGCGTTTGCAAGCAGCGAACTATTGGAATTGGCGGATGTGTTGTTACCCATTACGCCATTCACGGAATCGGCAGGTAGTTTTATTAATGCAGCAGGAACAGTGCAGACCATACAGTCATCGGTACGCCCCTTGGCGGATGCAAGACCGGCATGGAAAGTGTTGCGTGCTATCGGTAGTTTATTGAGCCTGAATGGCTTCTTGCTAAACACACCCGAAGAGGTTTGCGGTGAGGCCTTAGCAAAACCCATTGCCGAGCGTCTGAATAACCGATTCACTGCGGCCATGAGCCTTGCCCAAGAGCAAGCCATCAATGGCCTTGAGCGGGTAACGGACTTGCCCATTTATGGCGTAGATGCGATCGTACGGCGTGCTCCTGCATTGCAACTGACCCGCGATGCAAAAAATGCCCATCGCTTGGGTTTAAATTCCAAGACCTTTGCAGAACTGAATTTAAAAGAGGGTGATTTGGTAGCTGTTACACAGGGCGCCAATACAGTACAGATGCCGGCCATGTTGGAAAGCCAGTTAGCTGCCGAGTGTGTTCGACTGTCAGCAACCACGCCTGCTAATGCGGCGCTCGGAGCGATGTTTGGCGCCGTTACGGTGAGCCGAGTTTAGGAATCGCGATGACAGAGCTACTCAATACCGTGAACACCTTTGGATCTGAGCTACTTGGATCTTTTTGGCCGCTGGTGTGGACATTGCTAAAGATCGTAGCAATCGTCTTGCCGATGTTTGCTGCGGTTGCCTATATGACCTTGTGGGAGCGCAAACTGATCGGCTGGATGCACATTCGCCTTGGCCCCAACCGGACTGGCCCTCTCGGTTTATTGCAGCCCATCGCTGATGCGATTAAGTTGTTGCTCAAAGAAATCGTCTCGCCGACCCGTTCGAATAAGGTGTTGTTTATTGTTGCGCCGGTGATGGTCATCATGCCGGCATTTGCATCCTGGGCAGTGATTCCATTTCAAGCCGATTTAGTTTTGGCTGACGTCAACGCGGGTCTCTTGTACATCATTGCGATTTCGTCGATCGGGGTGTATGGAGTGATCTTGGCGGGTTGGGCATCCAATTCCAAATACCCATTTTTAGCAGCAATGCGTGCTTCGGCACAAATGATTTCCTACGAAATCGCCATGGGATTTGCGCTTGTTACCGTGCTCATCATTTCAGGCTCACTTAACTTAAGCAAAATTGTTCTACTGCAAGATACCGGTATCTTTGCTGACATGGGGCTGAATTTCCTATCGTGGAACTGGCTACCTTTGTTGCCCATGTTTTTGATTTACTTTATTTCAGGCGTAGCCGAAACCAATCGCCATCCGTTTGACGTGGTGGAAGGGGAGTCGGAGATTGTTGCGGGCCATATGGTGGAGTATTCCGGTATGGCGTATGCCATGTTCTTCTTGGCGGAATACGCCAATATGATCATGATTGCCGCACTCACATCCATCCTATTTTTAGGCGGCTGGTTACCCATTTTGGATTTACCCATCCTGCGCGATATCCCTGGATTCTTTTGGTTGTTTGCTAAAACCTTCTTTATTTTGTCGTGCTTTATTTGGCTCAGGGCGACTTTACCCCGTTATCGCTACGACCAAATCATGCGCCTAGGCTGGAAGATTTTCATTCCCCTGGCTGTTTTCTGGGTGGTGTTGGTTGGCGCTTGGGTTGTCTCCCCATGGAATATTTGGAACTAGGTCACGATTATGTTGAAACGGATTAATCAGTTCTTAAGTAGCTTAATGTTGAAAGACATTTTGACCGGCATGGCCATTACCGGCAAATACCTTTTTAAGCCGAAGTTTACGGTGCAATACCCCGAAGAAAAGACACCCCAGTCCCCGCGCTTTCGTGGTTTGCATGCATTACGCCGCTATCCGAATGGGGAAGAGCGTTGCATCGCTTGTAAATTATGCGAGGCCGTTTGCCCGGCCATGGCGATCTCCATTGAGTCGGATCAGCGTGAGGATGGGACCCGCCGAACAACGCGCTACGACATCGATTTAACCAAGTGTATTTTTTGCGGCTTTTGTGAAGAAGCTTGCCCAGTCGACGCCATTGTGGAAACCAATATTTTTGAGTACTTTGGCGACAAGCGGGGCGATTTGTATTTCACCAAAGACATGTTGCTCGCGGTTGGCGACCAGTATGAAAAAGACATTGCCGCTAACCGTGCTGCTGATGCTCCTTATCGCTAAGTAATACACCATGACATTCGAACCCGCAACCCTCTTTGCTATTTTCTTTTATGCGTTTGCCGGCATTTTGGTGCTCGCTGCGCTGCAGGTGATTATTTCTCGAAATCCAGTGAACTCTGCCTTGTTTTTGATGCTGTCCTTTTTTTGCGCATCGGGATTATGGATGCTGCTGCGCGCAGAGTTTTTAAGTCTTGTGCTCATTTTGGTATACGTGGGCGCTGTCATGGTCTTATTCTTGTTTGTGGTGATGATGCTTGATTTGGATTTAGCCCACCTACGCCGCGATTTCAAGAAATACTTACCCGTTGCCTTTTTAATCGGTGCCGTCATTGTGATGGAGCTATCGATTGTTTTGATACGCGGCTTTATTGGCACAACGACCCCTTTGCAACCGATGATGGAAGAGATGGGCGGCGTTTCCAATACCCAAGCCCTTGGTCGGCTGGTCTTTGTTGATTATGTTTACGCTTTTGAAATTGCCGGACTGATTCTATTGGTCGCAATTATTGCAGCGGTTGCGCTGACACTGCGTCGCCGTAAAGATTCCAAATCCCAAATCATTGCCGATCAGGTTGCAGTGAACCCAGCTGATCGTATGCGCATGGTGAAGATGGACTCAGAGATGGATGCAAAGCAGGATCAACGTGGCAAATCGGGCGGAGAGCCAAAATGACCGTAACGCTTGCCCATTTCTTAGTCTTGAGCGCTATCCTGTTTGCCATTAGTGTTGTTGGCATTTTCTTAAATCGCCGCAACATCATTATTTTATTGATGGCCATTGAGCTCATGCTCCTGTCCGTCAATATGAACTTTATAGCCTTCTCCTATTACTTAGGCGATATGGCCGGTCAAGTATTTGTGTTTTTCATTTTGACCGTGGCTGCTGCCGAGGCTGCAATTGGCCTGGCTATTTTGGTTGCCTTGTTCCGTAAATTCGATTCGATCAATGCTGAAGAGCTTGATCACCTCAAAGGCTAGTTTAAAAAGACCCTGCAATGGAACTGACCCTCACTATTCCCGTACTCTGCGCCATACCCCTTGCGCCATTAATTGGCAGCATGTTGGTGGGATTTTTTGGCACTGGCTTTTTGGGTAAACAACTGAGTCGCGGCGCTTGCCAAACCATTGCTATCTTAGGTGTGGTGATTGCGTTTGTTTTGTCTTGCAATGTATTGATGCAGGTGATGGATGGTTTTTATTTCAATGGCTCGGTTTACCGCTGGATGGAGCTCGGTGAGCTTAGTTTTGACATCGGCTTTTTGATTGATCCGCTCAGTGCGGTGATGATGGTAGTGGTCACCTTTGTTTCCTTGATGGTACATATTTACACCATTGGCTATATGGCAGAGGAGGAGGGTTACAACCGCTTCTTCTCCTATATTTCCTTGTTTACGTTTGCCATGCTCATGCTGGTGATGAGCAATAACTTGCTGCAGCTCTTTTTTGGCTGGGAGGCGGTAGGGGTTGTTTCCTATTTATTGATTGGCTTTTATTACGAGCGTCAAACTGCCGTCTTTGCCAATATGAAGGCCTTCTTGGTGAACCGCGTCGGTGATTTTGGTTTCATTTTGGGCATAGGTTTACTGTTAGCTGGCACTGGCTCGATGAACTACGATGCGATTTTTGCCCAAAATACGGTCCTCGCTGCACAAACTTTGCCAGGCACCGATTGGAATCTCGTTACGGTTGCCTGCATTTGCCTCTTTATTGGTGCCATGGGCAAATCAGCCCAGTTTCCCCTGCATGTGTGGCTGCCCGATTCGATGGAAGGCCCAACCCCAATTTCTGCCTTGATTCATGCTGCAACCATGGTGACTGCCGGTATTTTTATGGTGAGTCGCATGTCGCCCCTGTTTGAGCTGTCGGACGTAGCCCTCAGTTTTATCTTGGTCGTTGGCTCGGTAACAGCCTTATTCATGGGCTTCTTGGGCATCGTGCAAACCGACATCAAGCGCGTGGTTGCGTATTCCACTTTGTCGCAATTGGGTTTCATGACAATCGCTTTGGGCGTTTCGGCGTATCCGATTGCTATCTTCCATTTAATGACCCACGCCTTCTTTAAGGCCCTCTTATTCCTCGGGGCGGGTAGTGTGATTTTGGGTATGCACCACGAACAAGACATGCGCAAAATGGGCGGGTTGTGGAAGTACATGCCCGTAACTTGCTTGATGATGCTCTTGGGCAGTTTGGCCTTGATCGGTACGCCATTCTTCTCGGGATTTTATTCCAAAGATTCCATTATTGAGGCAGTTGCTGCTAGTACCATTCCTGGTTCTGGCTTTGCTTTGTTTGCGGTGATGGCCAGTGTTTTTGTTACTGCCTTGTATTCCTTCCGCCTGTATTTCTATGTCTTCCATGGCAAAGAGCGTTTCGGCCATGCAAGCCATGATCATCATGCACACGATCATCATGGCCATGACGACCATGCCCACCATGGTTTGGCGCCGGGCCAAAAGCCACATGAATCGCCTTTGGTCGTGACTATTCCGCTCATCCTCTTGGCAATACCCTCGGTCATCATTGGTTTTTACACCATTGACCCCTTGCTCTTTGGTAGCTTCTTTAGCGATTCAATCTTCATTGATATCGCTAAGCATCCCGTCATGAAAGACTTAGCGCAGGCCTTCCATGGGCCGGTTGCAATGGCGATGCATGCATTTACTACGCCGGTATTGTTACTCGTTGTTTTGGGCGTGCTGACCGCTGCGATTGGTTATTTGTGGGTTCCTAGCTTGCCTGCTAAGGTATCGGAAGCATTGGCTCCGATCAAGAAATTACTCGATCACAAGTACTACCTCGATGAATTGAATCAGGCCGTCTTTGCAAAAGGCATGCTATGGTTTGGTGGAATTTTTTGGCACCGCGGTGACGAAAAAATCATCGATGGCTTTTTTGTTAATGGCAGCGCCCATTTGGTTGGCCGTTTTTCGGGGCTCGTGCGGCGCCTGCAATCAGGCTACCTCTACCACTATGCATTCGCCATGATCCTAGGCTTGATTGCCTTGCTGACCTGGGTCTTGTACACCTACATTTATGTTGCCTATTAAGTTGAAGCTTTCGTCATGATTCTTTCTTACGCCATCTGGATCCCGATCGTTTTTGGTCTGATCATCTTGATTTATGGATCGGAGCGCCCATCCTCTGGAGTGCGCTACTTGGCTCTGTTCGGATCAGTGCTGGGCTTTATTGCAACCCTCCCTTTGGTTTTCCGGTTTGATGAAACAACGGCAGCGATGCAGTTTGTCGAGAAGTTCAGCTGGATTGAGCGTTACGACATTAACTACCATTTGGGGGTTGATGGCATTTCAGTTTGGTTTGTGGTTCTGACGGCGTTTATTAACATCTTTGTAGTTGTGGCTGCATGGGATGCCATCACTGAAAAAGTATCGCAGTACTTGGCGTCCTTCATGATTTTGTCGGGCTTGATGATTGGCGTGTTCTCTGCCCTCGATGGCATGCTGTTTTATGTGTTCTTTGAGGCGACTTTAATACCGATGTACATCATCATCGGCGTATGGGGTGGCAAGAACCGCATTTATGCTGCGTTTAAGTTCTTCCTCTACACCTTGCTCGGCTCGCTACTTACTTTGATAGCGATGCTCTATCTTTATAACGCAACGAATACCTTCGATATTCAGACTTGGCATCACGCCCCCTTGGATATTGTTGAGCAAATCCTCATTTTCTTTGCCTTCTTTATGGCCTTTGCAGTCAAAGTGCCAATGTGGCCTTTGCATACCTGGCTGCCCGATGTGCACGTGGAAGCGCCGACCGGCGGCTCCGTTGTATTGGCGGCAATTATGTTGAAACTGGGTGCATATGGTTTTTTACGTTTCTCTTTGCCGATTGCGCCGGATGCCAGTATGTATCTCGGCCCCTTTGTGATATTCCTTTCTTTAGTTGCCGTTATCTACGTCGGTCTGGTTGCCTTAGTCCAAAAGGACATGAAAAAACTGGTGGCCTACTCATCGGTTGCCCATATGGGCTTTGTCACTTTAGGTTTTTTCCTTTTTAGTCCGCTTGGGATTGAGGGCGGCATCATCCAGATGATTTCCCATGGCTTTATTTCAGGGGCGATGTTCTTGGCGATCGGGGTTCTCTACGATCGCATGCATACCCGTCAAATTGCTGATTTTGGTGGCGTTATCCACCGCATGCCGAAGTTCTCTGTTTTCATGGTCTTTATGGCGATGGCCAACTGCGGTTTACCAGCAACCTCCGGCTTTGTCGGCGAATTCATGGTGATTCTTGCGGCGGTTGATTATGACTTTTGGATTGGCTTGCTGGCGGCTACCGCGTTAATGCTTGGCGCAGCCTATTCCTTGTGGATGGTGAAGCGCGTTGTGTTTGGAGCCATTGCCAATAAAGAAGTTGATGCCTTAACCGACATCAATGGCCGTGAGTTTCTGATGATGGCAGTTCTCTCCATTTGTGTGTTGTGGATGGGCATTTATCCAAAACCTTTTACCGACATCATTCATCCAGCGGTCATCCATTTGCTGGAACACGTTGCGATTAGCAAACTGTAAAGCCGAGATAAGAATATGGAAATTATTGACCTCATTGTTCTTTTACCCGAGCTAGTAATACTGCTATCGGCCTGTTTATTGCTTGTATTAAGTGCTTTTGTAAAAGAAACACCTCTAGCGGCCGATGGCATGGTGCGTGAAGTATTTGATACGCCGCGCGGTGCCAATCTGGTATACAACGGCGCACTGGTGTTGTTGCTTGTAATTGGAACGGTATTCGCTTTGCGTATCCCTGACTTGCCAATCTACGCCATGATGGGTCTATTCCAAGCGGATCCCTTGGCAAACCTATTGAAGTCCGCCTCCTGCTTTGCGCTACTCATCAGCTTGATCTATTCCCGTCAGTATTTAGTAGACCGCGGCATGTTTAGACCTGATTTCATGGTCTTAGCCTTGTTTGCCTTGCTAGGGCAGTGCGTTCTCATTTCAGGTGCCAACTTGCTCACCCTGTATCTCGGCCTAGAGCTGATGGCACTTTCAACCTATGGATTGGTTGCGATGCGGCAGGACAATGCCCAAAGCACAGAAGCGGCAATGAAGTACTTTATTCTGGGTGCCTTGGCATCCGGCTTTTTACTCTACGGCATGTCCATGCTCTATGGTGTTACCGGATCACTCGATCTGATTGAGATTTTTAAAGCCGTAGCGGATCCACGTATTAATCACTTAATCATGGCCTTTGGCTTGGTCTTTATTATGGCGGGCCTGGCTTTTAAATTGGGTGTCGTGCCTTTTCACATGTGGGTGCCAGACGTCTATCAAGGCGCCCCCACTGCGGTTACCTTATTGATTGCAGCTGCGCCTAAGCTGGCGGCGTTTGCTTTGCTCTTCCGTTTGCTAGTGAACACCTTATTACCGCTGTTTAGCGATTGGCAGCCGATGCTCATCATGCTGGCGGTATTGTCAATGGTAATTGGTAATGTGACGGCAATTGCACAAACTAACGTCAAACGCATGTTGGCGTATTCAGCGATTGCCCAAATGGGATTTGTGTTGCTTGGCATGTTGTCGGTATTCGATGACCATGCTTATAGTGCGGCGCTGTTCTATGCAGTGACGTATACCTTGACTACCTTGGCTAGCTTCGGGTTGTTAATGTTGTTATCGAAAAAAGGTTATGACTGCGAGACCCTCGATAGCTTAAAGGGATTAAATAAAAAACACCCGTGGTTTGCATTTATGGGTCTTGTGATGATGTTCTCCTTAGCTGGTATACCGCCGACGGTTGGCTTTGCCGCCAAATTATCGGTGCTAGAAGCCTTGGTTGATGCAGAGTACACCGCCTTGGCCGTGATTGCCGTAATGGCATCCTTGGTCGGCGCCTTTTATTACTTGCGGGTTGTGAAGGTGATGTATTTTGATGCGCCACTGCGCGAACATGAGATTACTGGCTCTGGTATCTCGCGTGGCATATTGGGCCTCAATAGCATTGCCATTCTGGTTTTGGGCATCTTTCCTGGCGCTTTGATGGCCTTGTGTTTGGATGTCATGCGAAACACGTTGCTTGGCGGTTAACACCACCCACCCAGCTAATTAGCTGGGTTTTTTTATGGAGCGCTCTTGATGACCGAAAAATCATTGCACGATTTGCCGCAAGGCGACGCGCATCTAAAAGAAGAGTGCCTTGAAAGCCGCGATCTCTATGGCGGTATTTTCTTAAATATGAAACGCGATACCGTTCGCTTGCCTGATGGCGGCGAAGCAGTGCGTGAGTACCTCACGCATCCGGGTGCGGTGGCGATTCTTGCAATACTGGACGATGGTCGTATTTTGTTGGAGCGCCAGTACCGCTATCCCGTTGCGCGTGTGTGTATGGAAATTCCGGCGGGTAAGCTGGATTTGGGGGAGGATCCCCTCGTGTGTGCTCAGCGCGAATTGCAAGAGGAGACGGGGTATACCGCCACGAAATGGAGTTACATTCGGCGCATTCACCCAGTGATTTCCTATTCGACTGAATTCATCGATATTTATTTAGCCGAGGGATTAAGCAAAGGCCAGCGTCAGCTTGACGATGAGGAATTTTTGGATGTATTCGCTGCATCCCTCGAGGAATTGCTGGCGTGGGTGGAGGAGGGTGCTATCACCGACGTCAAGACTACGATTTCAGCGTATTGGCTAGATCGCTATCGCCGGGGCTTGGTCAAGCCTCAAGCCGTGACCGTCGCTGGTGTTAAAACACCATTAAAATAAGCTATATTGAATTTAGCAGTTTTACCCCCACCTACATGGTATGAAAGTCTACAACTTATCCTGTTCCTTTGATCACTGCTTTGAGGGGTGGTTTGCTTCTGAGGAAGATTGCCTCACCCAGCAGGCCAGTGGCATGCTTGCCTGTCCTTTATGCAACAGCACTGCGATTACCCGGATGCCATCGGCGCCTCATATCGCGAAGTCACACACTAAAGAGGATGCGGGTCAGAGGAGTGAGGCCGCAGCACTCACCAAGGTAAGTCCTGCGGAAAATCAGCCAAACCAGAATGAAGTGGCTGCAGTCACGCACACAGACCATAGCCAATTGCAAGCCCAAGTGCAGGCCGCCTTTTTAAGCGGGGTACGTGAACTCATGAATCGTTCGGAGGATGTGGGTTCTGGATTTGCAGAAGAGGCTCGTAGAATTCATTACAAAGAGTCGCCTGAGCGCAGCATTCGGGGGCAGACTACTGCAGATGAGGCAGAGTCATTGCGTGAAGAAGGAATTGAAGTCCTGTCTTTACCAGCCATACCGCTCTTAAAAAATACGCTGCAGTAAATTCTGCATCCTTGTTACCTCGCTAAAGAGGGCGCATGAAAGAAAATAGCAACCCGAAGGTTGCTATTTTTAATTCAGGGCTGCCTAAGCGTTGGAGTCGGCAGTACCTTGCTTAAGAATTACTTGGATGTGGGCATTACAAACTCTGCGCCCTTAGCAATGCTCTCCGGCCAGCGCTGCATCACACTCTTTTGTTTGGTATAAAAACGCACACCTTCTTTGCCGTAGGCATTCATATCGCCAAAAAGCGATCGCTTCCAGCCACCAAAGCCATGCCAGGCCATGGGTACCGGAATCGGTACGTTAATGCCGACCATGCCCACTTGAACGCGGCGAGCAAATTCACGGGCAATATTGCCATCGCTGGTAAAGCAGGCAACGCCATTACCAAATTCATGGGCATTGACTAAATCCAGCGCTTCTGCAAAATTGGCAACGCGCACGCAAGAGAGTACGGGTCCAAAAATCTCTTCCAGGTAAATTTGCATATCGGGGGTAACGCCATCAAACAGCGTGCCACCCAACCAAAATCCCTTGTCTGATCCTGGCACCGTAAACCCGCGGCCATCAACCAATAGCTTTGCACCCGCAGCAACGCCTTTATCAATGTAGCCAGTAATTCGATCGAGGGCAGCCCGGGTCACAATCGGACCCATTTCTGCATCGAGTTCCATGCCATTTTTAATCTTCAAGGTGCGGGCACGCTCAATCAGTTTAGGCATGACCTTTTCGGCGGCATCGCCTACTAAAACAGCCACCGAGATCGCCATGCAGCGCTCTCCAGCGGAGCCATAGGCCGCGCCAACGAGGGCATCAACGGCTTTATCAATGTCAGCATCGGGCATCACTACCATGTGATTCTTGGCACCGCCGAGGGCTTGCACCCGTTTACCAAAGTGGGCGCCGCGCTCGTAGATGTAGTTGGCAATTGGGGTCGAGCCAACAAAGCTAATCGCCTTGACGTCTGGATTTTCAATTAAGGCATCCACTGCTTCTTTATCACCCTGCACGACGTTAAAAACGCCTTTGGGGAGGCCAGCCTCAGTGAGTAATTTAGCCATCAAGAGTGAAGCAGATGGATCGGTTGGGCTGGGTTTTAAAATGAAGGTATTGCCGCACGCAATGGCTACCGGGAACATCCACATCGGTACCATTACCGGGAAGTTAAACGGCGTAATGCCTGCAACCACGCCCAAGGGCTGTCGCATGATCCAGTTATCAATGTCGGTAGAGACCTGCTCGCTGTAATCGCCTTTGAGTAGCTCGGGAATACCAGTCGCAAATTCCACAATCTCAATGCCGCGCGTTACTTCGCCTTGCGCATCGGTAAAGACTTTGCCGTGTTCAGCGGTAATGATGGCGGCCAATTCATCGCGGTGTTGGTTCAGTAGCTCTAAATACTTAAACAGAATGCGCGCACGGCGCAGGGGCGGGGTATCCGCCCAGGCTGGAAAGGCTGCTTTGGCGGAGGCAACAGCCTCGTTGACATCGCCCTTACTGGCAAGTGCAACACGCCGGGCAATTTGGCCGCTGGCAGGGTGGTAAACGTCGCCAAAGCGAGAATTGCTGGGCAGGTGCAGGGCGCCGCCAACAAAGTGCGCAATATCGTCTTTAGAATCAAATGGGGGGGTTTTATTGCTTGTCATAGGGCTTTCTGCTGATGGACTGGAACTAAATATGGGTTGGTAGCTTATTTCGGGGAAATACCTTGGTTTATGCGGCAAATCGGGTGTTTAGTTCCGCAATATACCGAATTGATCCTGAACCCCATTATTCTATCGCTATCGCCTATGTTCAGCTGTATTCCTCTATAAAAGGTTTTTTCAATGAGTCTGCTCTTTTCCTCTTATACCCTGGCATCCCCAAGGGGCAATTTGACCCTAGCGAACCGCATCGTAGTGGCTCCAATGTGCCAATATTCAGCGGTGGATGGCCGCGCTATGGATTGGCACTTGATGCATTGGGGCAATCTGCTCAATAGCGGCGCAGGGCTATTCATTATTGAGGCGACTGCCGTTACAGCCCAAGGGCGAATCACTCCAGCCTGCTTGGGTTTATGGGATGACGCGACGGAGGCAGCCTTAAAAGATAAGTTAAACCGAGCGCGTGCTTTGGCGCCAGCCTTGCCCGTTTTTATTCAGCTGTCGCACGCCGGTCGCAAGGCATCGAGCTCAACCCCATGGGAGGGCGGCCAGTTGCTGGCGGAAGATCAGGGTGGCTGGGCCATCTGTGGTCCATCGGAAATTCCGCAACTGCCTAATGAGCGCGCTCCGCATTCCATGAGTACGGCTGAGCTGCAGTCGATGATCGATGCATTTGTTGCTGCAGCTATGCGTGCTGATCGCATTGGTATCGACGGCGTTGAATTGCACTGTGCACATGGCTATTTACTGCACCAATTTTTATCGCCGATTGCAAACCAACGTAGCGATCAATACGGCGGCTCTTTTGAGAATCGCATTCGCTTTCCGCTGGGGCTGTTTAAAGCGGTCCGCGCGGCCTATTCGGGGGTGCTGGGCTTGCGTCTTTCGGCTTCGGATTGGATGGATGGCGGCTGGACTGCCGAAGAGTCAAGCGAGTTTGCCGCTCGCTTAAAGGCGGCAGGCGCCGATTTTATTCACGTCTCATCGGGCGGTATTTCACGTCAACAACAAATTGCCATTGGACCTGACTACCAAGTGCCTTTTGCGAAAGCAATCAAAGCGCATGCTGGCTTGCCGACCATTGCCGTGGGATTAATTACCAGTCCGCAGCAAGCAGAGGCGATTTTGGAGCGGGGCGATGCTGATCTGATCGCTCTTGCTAGGGCCTTTCTATATAAGCCGCGCTGGGCATGGGAAGCGGCAGCAGCCCTTAAGGGCGAAGTGCATGCCAGCGAGCAGTACTGGCGATGTTTACCTGCCGAAGCACAGGCGGTATTTGGTGCTGTGCGTATTGGTCAGCGTTAAGCTTGGGCACGCGAAGCAGGGTCAGCCAGCGCCCCCACAAATGCCTTTGCGGTGCTGAGTAATAAGCGGTCGCGTCCGAGTCCGGCAACCAGTTGCACTCCTACTGGCATGTGATTTGGTCCTGTGCTGACATTGATATTGATGCAGGGATATCCCAATGCCGACCACGAGCGGCAAAAGATCGGATCGCCCGTATGGGATTTGGTAGCAGGAGCCTCGCCAATCGCGCTTGGAGTAATGATGACATCAGCGCAGTCTGTAAAAAACTGATCCATCGCTTGCCGCGCTTGCGCAACATAAATTAAATCGGCGGTGTAGGCTTCGTATGGTAAAGCGGCACCATCTTTGAGTTGAGCCGTTATCAGGCTGCTGAGTAGCTTGGGGTAATGCATCCGCTCAAATAGCAAACTCCGGGACATTTCTGAAGTCATGATGCGGCCTTGTGCGGCGGCTAAGCCGTCAAACAGCGCGGGCAAGCTTACTTCGGCGATGCCGTGGTGGCTGATGGTGTTTGCAGCAAAGCGAGCTAAAGCCATTGCAGTATGGGTTTCTTTTTGGGCCAAGGGCCAATGCACTGTATTCGCAAGCGCAATGCGTGGTTTGTGGTGCAGCGTATCGATCGTGGCCAAATGGTGATCGCCGCTCATCGCTGCTACGCCTAAGGCAACATCGCTTACGGTTCTGCCAAAACAGCCCATGGTATCCAATGAAATCGAGAGACTTTTAACGCCCGCAATACTGACTTTGCCATAGCTCGGTTTATAGCCAACCACACCACAAAAGCTCGCAGGACGAATGATGGATGCGGCCGTTTGGGTGCCGGTAGCCAAAGGAACCATGAAGTCGGCTACGGCAGCAGCAGAGCCACTGGACGAGCCGCCGGGAGTATGGGCGGTGTTGTGGGGGTTGGCAGTGGGGCCGCTCTTAAAGGTCGCAAATTCCGTTGTCACGGTTTTGCCCAAAATAATGCCGCCTGCTTTGCGCATCAAGGCAATCGAGACAGCGTCTGTTGTCGGTTGGTGCTTGTTGTAGATGGGCGAGCCGTAAGTCGTGGGTAGGTCGTAGGTATCAAAGAGGTCTTTGACGCCAATGGGTAACCCATGCAAAAGACCAGTCGACGCTCCACGGTCGAGTTGCCGTGCACGCACGATGGCATTTTCTTTGCCTAGGCTTACCCATGCCTTAATGGTGGGTTCGCGTTGCCCAATACGGTCTAAACACGCCAAGACTAAATGCTCCGCCTTTATCTTTCCTTGGGCAAGGGCGAGGGCGGCATCGGATGCGCTGAGGCTTTCAAGATCTTTCATGCGTATATTCTAATGGCGCTGGCGTATGATCGCAATTCAGCTCAGTTCACCCCCCTTTTTTTTCACTTTTATGACCATTCCCCACAACATCAACCGCGAAGCCTGGTTACAAGAGGCGGTTCGACGCCTTGAGCCGATATTTTCAAAGGCGGGGTATGCGATTCCGCCGGTTCGTGTGTCCTGCGGTTTTCCGGCTTCTAGCAGTCCGCGTACGACCTTGGGTCAGTGCTGGCCTCGCGAGCGCTCAGG
>CANHMJ010000015.1 GCA_947461805.1 Burkholderiaceae bacterium | reverse complement strand
CTCTAGTTGAGCTGCGTAACCAAGACGGTCGAATCATTGATTCGTGCCTCGCAATTTACTTTTTAGCGCCCCATTCATTTACGGGCGAAGACGTGCTAGAGCTACAGTGCCACGGCGGGCCCCAGCTTCTGGATTTGGTTGTGCAGCGCTGCCTGCAGCTCGGCTATAGTGCCGGTCTCGCAATAGCCGAGCCAGGCGAATACTCATTGCGCGCCTTTTTAAATGGAAAAATTGATTTAGCCCAAGCAGAGGCCATTGCTGATTTAATCGATGCGCAATCGCACGCCGCTGTTATGGGCGCGGCACGCTCCTTGCAGGGCGCATTCTCAGACGACATTCATCATTTAGTACACGCCCTAACGCAACTGCGCATTTTGGTGGAGTCCACCCTTGATTTTCCAGAAGAGGAAATTGAATTTTTAGAAAATGCCCATGCACGCCAACAATTGACGGAAATTCAAGAACACCTCCAGCGTTTACTTGCTGCGGCGACACAAGGGCAGATATTGCGAGATGGCGTGCAGTTAGTGTTGGTGGGCGCGCCCAATGTGGGTAAAAGCTCTTTGTTGAATTGCCTGGCTGGTGAAGAAATTGCCATTGTTACTGCCGTAGCTGGAACAACGCGGGACAGAGTAAAACAAAGCATCACGCTCGATGGCGTACCACTGCATATTATTGATACTGCCGGCTTACGGCAGACCGATGATGAGGTCGAGGCAATGGGGATCGACCGCACTTGGGCTTCGATACGCACAGCCGATTTGCTTCTGTTTATAGAGGCCCCGGATGCGTATTCGGCAGAGGAGACACTCTCTGCCGAAGTGATAGCGGCACTGCCTTCTGGCTGCACGGCCTTGCGATTAGTCAATAAAGCAGATCTACTTAGCGCGGCTGAGAAATCTGCAGGCCCCGAACCGCTTTA
This sequence comes from Burkholderiaceae bacterium, assembly GCA_947461805.1. Classification (GTDB taxonomy): domain Bacteria; phylum Pseudomonadota; class Gammaproteobacteria; order Burkholderiales; family Burkholderiaceae; genus Polynucleobacter. Next base: position 16,457 of record CANHMJ010000015.1, on the reverse strand, counting down.
CGTCTCTGCCAAAACGGGCGCCGGCATTCCAGAGTTAAAAAATGCGATCTTGTCCCGTATTGGCTGGCAAGCCGGCCAAGAAGATGTTCTCATTTCCCGTCAACGCCACATCGATTGTTTGAAGCATGCCGAAGCAGCATTAAACAAGGCTGGCCTCTATGCACTCCAAGGAAATCGCGCATTGGAATTGTTTGCGGAAGAGCTCCGTTTGGCGCAAGAGCAGCTTGGCCAAATTACCGGCCGCCTATTGCCAGACGATTTGCTTGGAAAAATATTTAGCCAATTTTGCATCGGAAAATAACAACGGTATTGCCCATTAATTTTTCTGGGCATTTCTTCTTCAGCTAGCAAAAACAAGGGCTTGCAGCTCCTCAGGGGATGAAAAACGCTTATAGGAAAATGCTAAAATCATTAAGACAAAGATATTAAAAATGCGAGGGCTTTACATGAACCAACCATTAACGCACGATGCTATTTCAGTTGCCGCACCAGAGTATGTAAAAAACCAAAAACTCATCCAATGGGTTACTGAAGTTGCTACGCTAACCAAGCCAGACAACATTCATTGGTGCGATGGCTCGCAAGCCGAATATGACCGACTATGCGATCTAATGGTGGCCGCTGGTTCATTCAAACGCCTAAATCCAGCCAAGCGGAAAAATTCATTTCTGGCAATATCTGACCCCCAAGATGTTGCCCGCGTAGAAGACCGCACTTTTATTTGCTCAGAGGACAAGGATGATGCGGGCCCTACCAATAATTGGGTCGCCCCCGACGAAATGCGCGCAACATTAAAGCCTTTGTTTGCGGGATGCATGCGCGGCAGAACGATGTATGTGGTTCCCTTTTCAATGGGCCCCATTGGCTCACCGATCGCACACATTGGTGTGGAGCTATCGGACAGCCCCTATGTAGCCATCAATATGCGAATCATGACCCGCATGGGACGCGCCGTCATTGATCAGCTCGGCAGTAGCGGGAATTTTGTACCTTGCATTCACACGGTAGGTAAGCCCTTAGAGGCGGGCGAAAAGGATGTTGTCTGGCCCAATAACCCAACCAAATACATTGTTCATTACCCCGAGACCCGGGAAATCTGGTCTTTTGGTTCGGGTTATGGCGGCAATGCTTTGTTAGGCAAGAAGTGCTTTGCATTGCGCATTGCATCTACCATGGGACGAGACCAGGGCTGGTTTGCAGAGCACATGCTCATTCTCGGCGTTACTTCGCCACAAGGAAGGAAATACCACATTGCCGCTGCATTCCCTTCGGCGTGTGGCAAAACAAATTTCTCCATGATGATTCCGCCCAAGGGATTTGAGGGCTGGAAAGTGACAACCATCGGTGACGACATCGCCTGGATTAAGCCACGCAAAGATGCTGCGACCGGCAAGATGCGTTTTTACGCAATTAACCCAGAATCGGGTTACTTTGGTGTTGCACCAGGCACCAACCGCAAAACAAACCCCAATTGCATAGACTCACTTAACCAAGACGTTATCTTTACCAACGTAGCGCTGACAGATGATGGTGATGTATGGTGGGAGGGTTTGACCGAAACGCCACCAGCACATTTAATTGACTGGCAAGGAAAGGACTGGACTCCGGCGGACGGAGCAGCGGGCAGAAAAGCTGCTCACCCTAACTCGCGCTTCACTATGGCAGCAACCAATAATCCAGCGGTTGATCCCAATTGGAATGATCCTGACGGCGTGCCCATTGACGCCTTCTTGTTTGGCGGTCGCCGCTCCACCACCGTACCGTTGGTAAGCGAAGCCAGAGATTGGGAAGAGGGCGTTTATATGGCCGCTACGATGGGCTCGGAAACCACCGCTGCCATCACTGGCCAAGTTGGCGTCGTGCGCCGCGACCCCTTCGCGATGCTCGCCTTTGCGGGCTACAACATGAGCGATTATTTTCAGCACTGGCTTAGCCTTGGAAAAAAATTAATGGCGTCGGGCGCCGAACTGCCGAAAATTTATTGCGTCAACTGGTTCCGCAAAGACGAAACCGGCCGATTTGTGTGGCCTGGTTTTGGTGAAAACATGCGCGTATTGGCTTGGATCCTGGAGCGCGTGGATGGCAAAGCAAATGGCAAAGAAACTATTTTTGGTGTCTGCCCTGAGTACAAAGACCTTCATTGGGATGGCCTTGATTTTTCAGCCGAGCAATTCAATCACGTCATGTCGGTAAGCAAGTCAGACTGGCAGGCAGAAGTGCAGTTGCACTCAGAGTTATTTGAGCAGTTAAAGCACCGCTTGCCAGCCGAGCTCTTGGCAACGCGCAGCAAAATTGAGCAACGCATAGGAAGCTAATTCCTGCTTGTCAAATGATCGCCCCCCAGCACCATGGCATCGTGGTGATTGGGGCTGGTATCGCAGGCGCAAGCATTGCGCATGAAATCATTTCTCGGGGTCATGCAGTATGCGTTGTCGAGGCCGAAAGTGACCCTGCTACAGCCTGCTCAAGCCATGCCTGTGCGATTGCGCATCCCCACATCACCAGGGGTTCGGCAAAGTTACTGCAATTAACCCGCATTGCATTTGAACTGGCATTAGCGCGTTGGGGCGATCAATGGATACACCGCGGTGCATTACACCCCTTAAAAAATGGCGTTGATTTTGATCGTGAAGCCATGGCCCTACAATTAAATGAGCTTGGCTTAAGATCTGAAATAGCACTCCCCGTTTCCGCAGAACAAGCAAGTCAATTGGCGGGAGTGGCTCGCGCGGGCGTTTGGTTTGCGAACGCCGGAATGTTAAGCCTAGAAAAAACAACAAAACAACTATTGCATCCTTGCGCGCAATTAACGCAGATCAATCAGGTGAAGATAGACACATTGGTGCGCGAAGGCAAGCACTGGCTGTTGACGGACGCATCTAAAAAAATCACCATACGCGCAGATAAGGTCATTGTTGCTGCTGGCTTGGCCTCTAAAAAAATACTTGGCAGCATCCAAGTAAAGTTACCGCTCAAGCCGGTACGCGGGCAGCTGAGCTTTTTTAAAATTAAACACAATAGCGACTGGGCGGCTCGCTTGCCCCGCGCCATTATCTGTGGTGACGGCTACTGCATACCTGCAAGTCGGTTAGAAAATGGCGATATGCGCTGGATTGTGGGCTCGAGTTTTGATGAAAACGAAACCGATAACCATCCTCGCCACGAAAGTGATCGCTTTAACCGAGAACAGGCTGCTGGTCTACTCAACTACGCTGAAGGCGACCAAGGGGAGCTAATGCCAGACGGACAGTTTGTTGGCATTCGTTGTGTTGCAGGAGATCGACTGCCAATCATCGGCGCAATGCCGCAGCAACCCGGCATCTTCGTGGCAACTGCGCTTGGATCACGCGGCATTTTGTGGTCTGCATTGGCAGCAAAGTTAATTGCAGATCAGGTTTTGGCGGGTGACTTTGCTTTGCTAACGCGCTTGGGCTTTACCTCTGCCTTGGCTGCAGCACTCGCGCCCGACCGTTTTTTAGCAGGCGCCGTGCCGCCTGCTTTAGGCGCTTTCGCTTCAAATTCAAATCCAATTTTGCCGCCATCGCCTAGGGCCAGATAGGCCTTAAAGCCGCGTCCGGTGCGGTTGGATTTAAAGTTGGTTAACAAATCAGTTTTGCCGGTAGTCAGCAACTTCTGGACTTGCTCCGTCGATATCTCTTGCTGCAACACGACCTTGCCGGTTTTGAAATCACAGGTTTTGCTAGGCCCTGTATTGCGTTCACAAACATAGCGCATGCCATCTTCATAGATTGCACCAGAACATTTTGGGCAAACACCCAAGGCAGTGCGACCAGTAAAGTCGATGGCTTCCGTTTCATCATCTCCGGCATTACCGAAATCGAACTCCAATTTAAAGCCAGCGTTGGGATAGTCTTTGTCGTCTTCCGGAATTTCAGTCAGCTGAATGATGGCTGCAAATGGGCGGCCGATCTTGCTTCGAAATCCCTGCAAGGGGCCGATGGTCTTGTCGCGCAACAGCATTTCGACTTCATCGTATTCAAATGCGCGCCCACCCGGCGTTTTACTAATCGTAAAGCCACATTTCTCACAAGCAAAGCGCCGGTAGTTTTCTTTGACCGACCCTTTGCAATGCGGACAGGGGGTAGTGAGGGTGGCGTAGTCACCCGGAATGGTATCGCTGTCATATTCTTTGGCGCGCTTCACAATACGCTGCGTCATCTGCGCTATTTCCTGCATAAATGCATCGCGCTTCATTTTCCCCTGCTCAATTAGCGAGAGCTTGTTTTCCCAATTGCCAGTGAGGTCGGGGCGCGTCAGTTCTTCCACGTCTAGACCGCGCAACAGGGTCATGAGCTGGAATGCTTTGGCGGTCGGTATCAGTTCCCTCGCCTCGCGCACCATGTATTTTTCTGCCAGAAGCCCTTCAATGATGGCGGCGCGGGTTGCGGGAGTGCCAAGACCCTTTTCGGCCATCGCTTCACGCATATCGTCATCATCAACCCACTTACCAGCACTTTCCATGGCCGAGAGCAGGGTCGCTTCGCTATAGCGGGCTGGCGGTTTTGTTTTTAAAGCAACTGCCTCAATGGTGTCGCTTTGTACCGTTTCATTTTCTTGTACGGCAACCAGTTCGTCGTCTGCTTGGTTGCTGCGGCCATAGACGGCCAACCAGCCTGGGTGAACTAAGACGCGCCCTTCGGTTTTAAAGTGGTGCCCCGAACATTCCGTTATGCGCGTGGTGACGCGGAACTCTGCGGCAGGAAAAAACACCGCCAAGAATCGACGCACAACCAAATCGTAAAGTTTTTGCTCCGGCTCGCTGAGGGTTTTAGGTGACTCCAGCGTTGGAATAATGGCGAAGTGGTCGGATATTTTGGAGTTATCAAAAATCCGTTTATTGGGTTTGATCCACCCATACCCTTTTGTTTTTGCAGCGCTATCTTTACCATCACCCTTTAATATCGCGTTGGCATGCGGACGATATTCATTGGAATTGGCAGCCAGATTTTCAACAGTCTGCTTTACGGTTTCCAAATAGTCTTCTGGCAGCGCCCTTGAATCGGTTCTTGGGTAGGTGAGCACCTTGTGGCGTTCGTATAGTGCTTGAGCAAGCCCCAAGGTATTTTTTGCGGAAAAGCCAAAGCGTGCATTTGCCTCACGCTGGAGGCTAGTTAAATCAAATAGCTGGGGTGCCAGCTGTGTTGCCGGTTTTGCTTCTTCACGGACAGTAGCCTTTTTGGTGCGGCATGCCGCAACGATGCTGTTGGCGGCGGCCTCACTCCACAGTCGGTTCTCACGCAAATCTGGCTCTGCGGCATCTTTCTTAAACTTCGGATCAAACCAACGACCCTCGTAAACACCGGCTGAAGCCAGAAAATCAGCTTTAACCTCCCAGTAATCTTTAGAAATAAATTTACGAATGAGCTCTTCCCGCTCGACCACAATCGATAGGGTTGGCGTTTGTACGCGCCCCACTGTCGTCAAAAAGAAGCCGCCGCTTTTGCTATTAAAGGCGGTCATGGCGCGGGTGCCGTTGATGCCCACCAACCAGTCCGCCTCGGAGCGGCAGCGGGCAGCATCCGCTAGGGGCTGCATGTCCGTATCGGAGCGCAGCGCACCAAACCCCTCGCGGATGGCGTTGGGTGTCATTGATTGCAGCCATAGGCGTTTGATTGGTTGACTTGCCTTGGCGTGTTGTGCGATCAATCGAAAAATTAGCTCACCCTCGCGACCCGCATCACATGCGTTGACTAGTTCGGCGATGTCTTTGCGCTTGATGAGTTTTTGTAACACCTTGAGCCGCGATTCAGTTTTTACAATTGGCCGCAAGTCAAAATGGGGAGGAACCACAGGCAAATTAGCAAACGACCATTTTCCGCGTTTGACGTCATATTCCTCGGGGGCAGCAATTTCCAAAAGGTGACCCACCGCCGAAGAAACTACATACTGGTCGTTTTCAAAGTAATCATCGAATTTAGTAAAGCCGCCTAGGGCCTTGGCAATGTCGCTGGCAACTGACGGTTTTTCTGCAATGATCAGTGTTTTAGGCGTGTTGCCTGCAGTCGATTTGGATGCGGTTTTGGTAGTTGCTTTAGCCACGCGTGAACCTAAATTAAGTACAGATTAGTCAAATTAAAGCCATCCATGCAGCGCTGATTTGCGGCGCACTTCCTTTTTTATTATTAACCGATAAATCAAGAACTGTCCAAAATGCCGACCTTTTCCCGCATTTACAGCCGATTTATAGCGTTTTTATCGGCCCGGATCCACTATAAATTAGGGCTTTGGGGTAGTTCAGCCAAAATGTCCCCTAAGGTATGGACTAGCTTAGCCCCACTTTGAATCAGGCTGTGGCACCCTTCCGAGTGGCCCCCAAGGATAGAGCCAGGCACCGCAAAAACCTCTCGGCCCAGCTCTGCCGCAAGGCGTGCAGTGATGAGCGACCCCGATCGCTTGCTCGCCTCCACAACCACTACGCCTAGGGCAAGGGCGGCAATCAGGCGGTTGCGTCTCGGGAAATGAAATGGCCGTGGGCCTACCCCAGGAGGGAATTCTGATATGAGTAGGCCGGATTGGGCCACTGCCTCTGCGAGCGCAAGGTGTTCATGGGGGTAGACACGATCGAGGCCAGTGCCACAAACAGCGCTGGTTTTGCCGTGGGGCGATTTCAGGGCCGCGCGGTGTGCCGCCCCATCAATGCCCCGCGCCAAGCCAGAAACGATCAAAAACCCAGCCTCTGCAAGCCCTTTTGATAACTCGGATGCAATATACAGGCCTTGAAGGCTGGCATTGCGTGATCCCACAACGGCTATCGCCGGCCGTTGAAATAAAGCAGCATCACCGCATATATATAGAGGACTAGGCGGGTCGTTTAAATCGAGCAGGCGTTTTGGATAGTCTGGTGAGTCGGGATAGAGTAATTGCATGGGTGGATGGTTTCGCATAAACCAATTTTTGAGCACGGGCTTTTGTTTGCCAATCAGCCCAGCCTGATTAGTCTGTAAGATAATTCCCATATGACTCTGTTAACCGTTCTCCACTACCCCGACCCCCGATTGCACAAGGTAGCCAAGCCTGTTGCCGTGGTGGATGAGCGCGTGCGCAAGATCGTTGCTGATATGGCGGAGACGATGTATGAGGCCCCCGGCGTTGGTTTGGCCGCGACCCAAGTGGATATTCATGAGCGCATCATCGTGATTGACGTATCAGAGGAACAAAACCAATTGATGGTCTTCATTAACCCAGAACTCGTCTGGGCAAGCGAGGAGAAAAAAGCGTGGCGCGAAGGCTGCTTGTCAGTGCCAGAGTTCTTCGATGAAGTAGAGCGACCCGATCAAGTTCGGGTGAAAGCACTGGACGTTAACGGCAAACCATTTGAAATCAAGGCAGACGGCCTGCTTTCAGTTTGCTTGCAACACGAAATGGATCACTTGCTCGGAAAGGTCTTCGTTGAATACCTCTCTTTTCTAAAGCGCAATCGCATCTCCCTCAAAATGAAAAAGCGTGCCAAAGAGTTGGTAGGCCGGCACTGAAAGAGCGCCCATGATGAGGGTCATTTTTGCTGGCACCCCGGATTTTGCGGCGCATGCTGTGGAGGCGATTGAGGCGGCGGGCCATACGATTGTATTGGTGCTGACCCAACCTGATCGGCGTGCCGGCCGAGGAATGCATTTGCAAGCGAGCCCCGTCAAGGAATTTGCGTTGGGCAAGGGCATCCCGCTGCTACAACCTACATCCCTCAACATCAATAGCCCTGACGAGGCAAAAAGAGCCGAAGCAATTTCAGCTATGAACGTCATCAGCCAAACGCAGTTTGATGCCATGGTCGTAGTTGCCTATGGGCTGATCGTTCCGCAGGCAATATTGGACCTGGCCGAGCAGCCTGGACGGCATGGCGCATTTAACATCCATGGCTCACTGTTGCCACGTTGGCGTGGCGCCGCACCGATTCAGCGGGCAATTGCTGCGGGGGATGAGCGTACTGGTATCACCATTATGCAAATGGATGCGGGGCTGGACACAGGCGATATGGTGATAAGCGAAGCGATCAATGTCGGACCGGATGAGACCAGCAGCAGCTTGCACGACCGCCTTGCCGAGTTAGGCGCTATGCTGATGGTGCGCTGTCTAGCGATGCTAGATGCACAAGAAGAGACGCCGCGTACGCCCCAGAATGAAGAGGGGGTGTGTTACGCCGAGAAAATACAAAAAACCGAGGCTGAAATTGATTGGGCTCAAACCGCAGTCACCATTGATCGTCTGATTCGGGCATTTAACCCGTTTCCTGGTGCCAGCTCTACTTTGAACGGTCAAAGCCTAAAGTTTTGGCGTGCTCGCCCTTTGTCGAAGGAGCTAGCAGACCAATACCAAGGAAGCCATCGTCCCGGGTCGATTGTGGGCAAAAGCAAAGATGGATTTGTGGTGTGGTGTAAGAACAGCGCACTAGAGGTGTTGGAGATACAAAAGCCAGGCGGTAGGCGTACGTCCGCAGCGCAATGGATTCAAGCAGAAAAGCCAGCGGGCGCATTGCAATTTACTAAGGCGACTGCCTAAGCTGTGGATAAAAAAAAGAGGATGCATGGGCGATCACGCGCAATGGGCAATCCTGAATTGCCTTACGCTTGGCCATTGGTAGGGTGCGCATGGTGATGCCGTCAAAAGCACAGCCCCAAAATCTGCCCTTATCGCAGGCGATCACGATTGCGGCACAGGCCATTGGCGAAGTCATATCGGGTAGGTCCTTGACCCACGTTCTAGAAGAGCTAGAGCCGCAAGAGCGACCCATCGTTCAAAGTATTACTTTTGATACCTTTCGTCGCTGGACGCGTTCGCATGCGCTGATAAAGGAGTTCGTGCCAAAGCCACCAAGCAAGCCAGTGGAGCACGTCTTAGCAGTAGCAATTACACTTTTGCTGGACCGCACTGTTGTCGCTAAAAAAGGCTATGCAACCCACACCATCGTCAATGAGTCCGTAAGCGCATGCGGCCAATACGATGAAACGATGTATGCCAAGGGTTTGATGAATGCAGTGCTGCGAAAAGTTAGCGCTGCCTTAGATGCCCAGGGCGCGAAACGACCAGACCATAACAGCGTTGGTGAGTCGTATTTTCCGCCTTGGTGGATTGCTAATCTGAAAAAAAATTACCCGAAGGGGTGGCAATCCATTTGTTTACAACAATCGCTGCGCCCCCCACTAACCCTGCGCGTCAATCTGCGCGCAATTTCCCTTGCCGATTACGCCGCGGTATTGCAGACCGCACAGATCGAGGCCGAACCAATAAAGCAGGTTGCTAATATCCTGCTGGATGCTGCCTTGGTAATTAAAGAACCGATACCTGTTGCGAGCATCCCGGGATTTTTTGATGGACTGGTTTCGGTTCAGGATGCGGGAGCACAGCTTGCGGCCACACTCCTTCGTCCGATGACAGGCGAGCGCGTTCTTGACATGTGTGCTGCACCCGGGGGCAAAGCCGCCCACTTGCTGGAGTGTGCAGATATCGATCTAGTGGCAATTGACGTAGATCGAGAGCGATTAAGGCGCGTGAGTGAGACCTTTAGTCGCTTGAAGCTAAGCGCTGCGCCCAGGCAAACAGTCGAATGCATTGCCGCCGATGCTGCGTTGCTCGCCTGGTGGGATAAAAAACCCTTTGACAAAGTACTGATTGATGCGCCGTGCTCCGCTTCCGGAATCGTGAGTCGGCATCCCGACATTCCTTTTTTGCGCCGTGCAGATGACATTGCCGGGTTGCAAGGACGTCAGCGTACTTTATTGGAGGCCGGTTGGCGTGTACTGAAGGAAGGCGGATTACTACTCTATATCACTTGCTCTATTTTTCCAGAAGAGGGCAAAGACCAGGCAGAATGGTTTATGGCGGGGCACCAGAATGCGTTACGATTAGATGCGCCCGGACAAATACTGCCTGGTCAACTGCACGACGGTTTTTACTATGCTCTCTTTAAAAAGAATGGGCCATGACCCAGCGGCTTAAGCAACTCTTTCTATCTGCAATTGTGCTGATGGGCCTTGTGCTGGCCCCAGCCGTAAATGCAGAAGGCATTAAGGTCAAGTTTTTTGAGCTTGAGCGCGTAGACTCCGAATGGTTTTTAAATGCCGCTTTTCAGATTGAGCTATCACCCGGACTCGAGGATGCAATTCAAAAAGGGGTGGTGCTGCACTTTCAGACCGAATTTGAGTTAACCCGATCACGGTGGTATTGGTTTGATGAGCGACCCGTTTTGGCATTGCGGCAAACCAGGCTCTCCTATCAACCCTTAACGAAGCAGTTCCGTATTGCCTCTGGCGGCCTCACTTTCACCGCTCAAACGATTGCAGAGGCATTGCAGGTCGTTGGGAGCATTGGCGGCTGGCGCGTGATTGATGGGCCAGGCATCGACCCCAGCAAGCCTTATTCGGCGGCGCTCCGTATGAGCCTTGATTTGAGTAAGCTACCCAAGCCATTTCAAGTCAACGCACTCAACAATAAAACATGGAATGTTTCTAGCGATTGGACTCGTTTTACGTTTACGCCAGATGCGCAATCTGTATTGAAGCGCCAAGAGTGAGCATCTTAAAATGAGCTTGTTTCGTTTCGATAGGCCCGCATGGAAGCGCCGCGCGCTTCCAATAGCAACTGCCGCCACGGGCATTTTTGCGCTTGCTTTGTTGGTGCTGTTGTCCACTGCCACCTCAAACACCACCTTTTTTGATAATTACTTTATTTGGCTTTACGCCGCCAATTTGGTGGTTGGTGTTTGTTTGCTACTGGTGATCGTGATTTTGGTCGTCGTGATTACCATTCGCTGGAAAAAAGGCCGTTTCGGCACGCGCTTGATTGCTAAGCTTGCGATGATTTTTGGTCTCGTCGGTGTGGTCCCCGGCCTGATTCTGTATGGCGTGTCCTTGCAGTTCGTGTCGCGCAGCATTGATACGTGGTTTGATGTGAAGGTGGAGTCAGCCTTAGAGGCTGGACTCGAGCTGGGGCGCGCAACATTAAGCGCTTCCTTGCAAGAGTTACAAGACGAGGGCCGCATTGTTGCTGATCAAGTGCAGCGTATTCCAAATCAGGCTAGCCCAGCAGAGTTAACCTTATTGCTTTCCCGCATGCGCGATCAGTTTGGCATTCAAGAAATTACCATTTTCAATGCGCGGCAAGCCGTAGTTGCTACGGCATCATCCAGCGTGGCATCAAGCATGGCGGTGGCGCCAAGCGCAGAGATCATGAGCCAGGCCAACAAAGTCAATGGCGTTGGCTTTATAGAAGAGTTACAGGGCTCACAGGACTATCGATTAAAGGCGGTCATTCCGCTCGTAAAAGAAAAGTCGGGTAGCGGCCAAGGCTTTGGGCTTAGTCTGCAGTATCAGCGCGAGCTCTGGTACTTGCAGCTGATCAAACGGGTTCCGGATCAGATTACTAAAAATACGCTCGCTGTGCAGGCGGCTTATAGCGATTACCAAGAAAAATCCTTAGGTCGAACGGGCCTTCGCCAAATGTACATCGGCACCCTTACGCTCACCCTCTTTTTTGCCTTATTTGTAGCAGTCACTTTGGCCCTGTTGCTGGGCAGGCAGTTGGCACGCCCATTGCTCATGCTGCTGCGCGGAACGCAGGCAGTTGCGCAGGGCGATCTTTCCCCTAAGCCGGAACTGGATACAGGCGATGAATTGGGAATGTTGACGCGTCAATTTAATGTTATGACACGGCAGCTGGCCGATACTCGAACCTCGCTGCAGGAATCCAAATCATTTTTGGAGACGGTGTTAAGTAATTTAACGGCCGGGGTCTGCATTTTTGATGATGACTTCAAGTTGGTTTCGAGCAATGCTGGCGCCGACACTATTTTTAGGCACGACCTAACCCAGCTCACCGGCAAAGCGCTGAGCCAAATTCCTGCTTTGGCTGAATTTGAAGCAGCGGTAAAAGAGGGATTTGCTGCCATGCAAATGACGGTCGGGCCAAAAGCGGTCCGGGATTTGCCCGCCACAGAGGAGGCGCCCCAGATTGGCGCTCGGGTATGGCAAAAACAAATTCAGCTGCATGCAAGCAGTGAGTTTGATCAAGAGCTTGGCGTCACTATTTTTGTGCGCGGTACAGAGCTAGCCCCAGGGCTCAATATGATTGTGTTTGATGACATCACCGATGTGGTTACGGCACAGCGCTCAATAGCATGGAGTGAGGTTGCGCGCCGCCTAGCCCATGAAATTAAAAATCCGCTTACCCCAATCCAGCTGTCCGCCGAGCGGCTTCAGCAAAAGCTGGCAGGTAAAGTAAGTCCTGAGCAAGAAGAAATAATGAACCGGAGCACTGCTACCATCATTGGCCAAGTAGAAGCAATGAAGCAGATGGTGAATGATTTTCGGGACTTCGCAAAGACGCCTGCGCCACAGTTGCGAGCAGTTTCGATTAATCAGCTAATTCAGGAAATTCTGGTGCTGTATGAGGGTAGCCCCATGGAAGTATCGCTCGATTTAGCTTGCCCAGATATATTAGGCGACCCTACACAACTGCGCCAAGTGATTCATAATCTCTTACAGAACGCTCAAGACTCGACCTTAGAGGGTCAACGCACCGGGGCGTCTGTCGTCATTTCAACCGAAGCAGTACCCTACAAACAGGCCAATGGTGTGATGCAAAAAGCGGTGCGATTTAGTATTGCTGACTCGGGAACGGGATTTCCAGCTAAGATACTGGCAAGAGCTTTTGAGCCTTATGTCACAACAAAAATGAAGGGTACGGGTTTGGGCCTGGCGGTGGTGAAAAAAATTGTGGATGATCATGGTGCAAAAATTGAGATTCGGAATCGAATGCAAGGGGATGCAGTACTGGGCGCACAGGTGTCTATTTTGTTTATGAATCTAGCGAAAGAGGCAGCGTAGCCATGGCGAGTATTTTGGTGGTTGACGATGAAATGGGCATTCGTGAGCTTCTCAATGAGATTCTGACGGATGAGGGCCATACCGTGTATACGGCAGAAAGCGCGATACAGGCGCGAACAGTACGAGAGCAAATGCGGCCCGATTTGGTTCTCTTGGATATTTGGATGCCCGACACGGACGGCATCACTCTGCTTAAAGAGTGGTCCAATACCGGGCAGCTCACCATGCCGGTAGTGATGATGTCTGGCCATGCCACGATTGATACAGCAGTGGAGGCAACCCGCATTGGCGCCCTTAATTTTTTAGAAAAGCCAATTGCACTGCAAAAACTGCTAAAGACAGTAAATAAGGCGCTCGAAAGTGCGCCAAAACAGATGCAGATCGAAGAGGCGGCAGCAATATTGCCATCATCAAAGCCCGCGGCTGAATTAAAGCAGGTAGTTACTTCAGCGCCGCCGCAGGGCGAATATATTAGCGGCATTGCCAAGATGTATTTTGATCTGCCTTTGCGCGAGGCAAGAGACCTCTTTGAAAAAGCCTATTTTGAGCATCAGATGCAAATCATGAGCGGAAGCATGACTCGCATCTCAGAATACACCGGGCTTGAGCGCACGCACTTGTACCGCAAACTCAAGGCGCTTGGCGTGGATGCTACTAAAAGTAAGGGCGAAGCAGTGCCAGAGTCCCCGCCAATCAAGCAGTAACTCAGCTTAATTCAGTCGGTGAGTAAAGGCGGCGTAATGGGCATGAAATATAAGCAAGGCCTTTTTAGAAAATAATGCAGGATAAAAAAAAGCTCGTAATTATTGGTGATGGCTTTGCCGCTGCAGTTACGGCCATACATCTCTTACGCAAGGGCATTGCAGCAGACTCGCTCACCATCATGGGGAGTGGATCCTTGGGCAAAGGCAACGCCTATGGTTGTGCAAGTCCATTCTTTCGGCTTAATGTGCGCGAAGATTTGCCTATTGTTTTCTCAGAAGACCCCTTGCATTTTGCGCGCTGGGCCGAAGCAAGCTTGGATGACCCTGAAGCAAAAACAAGTGCGGGATTTTTTTATCGCCGCGCCGATTTTGGGCGCTATATTTCCGAACTCATTGGCGCAGAAGTAGGGTTCGATAAAATTCAGCGCATACAAAGCAAGGCACGCGCTCTCAATCAAGCGCATGGCTTATGGAAGTTAGATACCGCTGATGGCGGTGTTATCTATGCAGAGAACGCCATTATTGCAACTGGTAATTCGCCGCCAACCTGGCCATGCCCTATACAGACAGGGGGCGGAGAACAAGCCTCTGCACGAATGATCGAAAATCCATGGACAGGGCACTACCTCTCATCTATTGGCGCAGAGGAGCGCATCGTGCTGCTTGGTGGAGGCCTCACTGCGTTAGATGCAATTTATGCATTAGCTGCGCAGGGGCATCGCGGCCTTATTACAGTGGTGGGGCCGCGACCCGTATTCCCCCCAACACAGGCGCAATGGGCTCGCCAAAAGCAGCCGAACTGGCCTGAGAAATTAAGTCCAGCAAGACTACTCCGATTTATGCGCCACTACTTGCCGCAGGCACCAGCAACAAGTACGGAATGGCAGAACGCTTGGGAAGAATTAAGACCAAACTTAAACGCGATTTGGCAACAATTTACACCGCATCAACGTCAAATTGTGTTTAAGCGCTTAGGATGGGCATGGTCTTTGTATCGGTTTCGCGCCTCCCCGCAAACAATAAAAGCATATGAGCAGCTCAAAGCAAATCATCAAATCCAGTTTTTACTGGGGCGGGCAAAGCAAGTAGAGTCTTCGGTGAGCGCAATAACGGTACAGCTGAACAATGGCCAAAGCATTCAGGCCGAGCGAATTATTAACTGCACTGGCGTTGGAACAGACTTATTTCTCAACAAACTGATCGCCGATGCGATTGCGATCCCGGACCCTCTGGGCACCGCAATCGCCGTCGATACAAACCTCAATGTACTTAAGCCAAATCTGCAGGCCTGGAATAATCTATGGATGCTGGGCCCAGCAACAATGGGTAGTTTGGGCGATGTCATTGCCGCAAGTACAATTTCGAAGCAAGCCGAGCAGTTGGCTGCACAAATTCAGGCCAAGGCAAGCATCTAAAAAAGCAATGCAATACAAAAAAAGCGACTAACTCGCCTCATTAGCCCACTTTGAGCAAAATGACGCCAAGCAAGATCAAGGCCGCACCGAGCCAGCGGATCGGAATATTGGGGTCACCAAAAACAAGTACGCCAATAGCAAAGGTACCAACAGCACCAATCGACGTCCATACCGCATAGGCTGTACCAATAGGGATGCCTTTTAATGAATACCAAAGCAAAAAACCACTCATTGCCATGCTGGACCCAGCTAAGGCAAGCCCCCAGATTTTCATAGTCGGGTTGCTCGACAGCTTTAGACCAAGTGGCCAGCCAATTTCGAAAACGCCTGCCAGTAATAGAGATAGCCAGTACATGTTCAGCCAAAAACGAATAGAAAAACATACTGTATCAAAAGTAAGCGCCTTGTATGGCTGCAATCACCGATATCAGCTATGTTATTCGGGGCTATACCATTAGCGATGCCATATATTGCAAATCTGGACATAAAGTTATTTACTCAATTGATCGTTCTGATTAGACTGAAATGCATTACGGGCAGCACTGATCCTACTCGCAACAAATACAACACATGAGCAAATCCAATCTTAAGCAGTTCCATTTTTTAGACCGGACCTCGGTGATGCTGAAGGGCAAGGCGCTACGAGACAGCAGCCCTTTACAAGACCATCGCCTTGTTCCCCCTCGACCAAAGCGATTTAGCTCCATAGCGGTTTTAGAAAGGTCCAACGAGGATCGGCTTGAGGATCTCATTCCGATACGCTATAGCCGCATGCTGACTAGTCCATTTAGTTTTTTGAGGGGCTCTGCTGCATTGATGGCAGACGATTTGTCCAGGACGCCAAGTAGCGGCATTTATGTACAAGCCTGTGGCGATTGCCATTTACTCAATTTCGGTGCTTATGCAACGCCCGAGCGTAAGCTCGTTTTTGATATCAATGACTTTGATGAAACCTTGCCTGCCCCTTGGGAATGGGACATTAAGCGCTTAGCAACTAGCTTTGTGGTGGCCGCAGAAGACAGTCAACTTAGTAAGGCCAGCGCGCAACGTATCGCAAAAACCTGCGTTCAGTCTTATCGTGAAAATATGCGGGCCTATTCGAAGCAAAGCCCATTAGAAGTTTGGTACGGACACTTAGACTTGGTAAAGTTTGCAAAAGAAGCGCCTAACAAAACAACTAAATTACATCGAGAAAGCCTTATAAAAAAAGCGGAGAAGCAAGTTGCCGAGTACTTGTTTCCAAAGATTACGACGGAGATCAATGGCGATAAGCATTTAATTGATAATCCGCCGCTGATATACCACCTTGATCAACAATGGATTGAAACCAGTGCCAAACCAGCCATTGAGAGCTACCGAACTTCCCTATCGCACGATCGTAAAGTGTTATTCGATCGATATCAACTTAAAGATGTGGTAGTTAAGGTAGTCGGAATTGGTAGTGTGGGCACACGTTGCTTTGTCGCTTTGTTTATGACGCCGGATGGCGATCCGCTTTTATT
>CANHMJ010000014.1 GCA_947461805.1 Burkholderiaceae bacterium | reverse complement strand
GGCAGGTAGTGCAGGCACACACCATGTCGCACGCATGCTCAATCGGAATATCATTTTCCAGTAAGGCTTCGCAAATGCTGGTACCAGGGGAAGCTTCGAGCACCGCGCCATCGGGGCAGTATTCGCTGTGCGGCAAAATCACAATTTGGGTCATTGCTTGATCTCAATCGTTTAATTAAATTTCGGAAACGCTCTTGCCGGTTAAGGCCTTTTGAATACTCGCATTCATGCGCTTTTGCGCAAAATCATCGGTTGCTTTAGCAGCATGATCAACAGCACGCCGCAACACATCGCTATCTTCCTCTGAGGATAGCGTGCTTTGCAATGTTGCCATAGCCTGATCGACTGCAGCACGCTCGGCATCATCTAACAAATACCCATCGCTCGTTACCGCAGCCTGCACCGCATCCAGTAGGCGCTGAGCCGATACCTGCTCTTCTCGCAGGGCTCTTGCTTTTAAGTCAACCTGGGCAGATGCAAAACCATCTTGGAGCATCCGTGTAATGTCTGCATCGCTTAAACCATAGGACGGTTTGATATCGATCGAAGCCTCAACACCCGAGCCCTGCTCAGTAGCGCGCACCGATAACAAGCCGTCGGCATCCACTTGAAAGGTCACCCGAATGCGTGCCGCCCCAGCGACCATCGGGGGTATCCCACGTAATTCAAATTGACCGAGTGAGCGGCAATCAGCCGAGGTTTCGCGCTCGCCTTGAACAACATGCAAAGCCAAAGCGGTTTGGCCATCCTTAAAGGTGGTGAACTCCTGCGCCCGCGCAACCGGAATGGGTGTATTGCGCGGAATAATCTTTTCTACCAAACCGCCCATGGTCTCAATACCAAGGGAAAGTGGAATCACGTCTAGCAAAAGCCATTCCTCATTCTTGCCTTGGTTTCCGGCCAATAAGTCAGCCTGCATGGCAGCGCCCATCGCAACAACCTGATCGGGGTTGAGATTGTTTAGTGGCGCCGTACCAAAGAGCTCGCCCACCGCACGCTGCACATGCGGCATGCGCGTTGCACCGCCGACCATAACAACACCTTTGATTTCTTCTGCCTTTAGCCCCGAATCCCGCAATGCCTTGCGCACTGCCGCCAATGTTTTGGCGACCAAGTTTTGCGTCATCTCAAAAAATTGCGCCTGACTAACGCCAACATTTACCACCGTACCATCGCTGAGTGTTTGATGTACCCGCGCCAACGGATTATGACTTAGCTGCTCTTTGGCCGTTTTACAGGCCATCAGTAAAGCACGGTGATCTTGAATTGAAATAGGAGCTAACTTGGCTTGTTCGATCACCCAGCAGTAAAGGCGATGATCAAAATCGTCGCCGCCCAATGCCGAATCGCCGCCGGTAGATAAGACTTCGAAGACGCCTTTACTCATCCGCAAAATGGAAATGTCAAAGGTACCTCCGCCTAAATCATAAACAGCATAAAGGCCTTCGGATGCGTTATCGAGCCCATAAGCAATCGCTGCTGCAGTTGGTTCGTTGAGTAAACGCAGAACTTCGACCCCTGCCAATTTAGCGGCATCTTTCGTGGCCTGTCGCTGCGCATCGTCAAAGTAGGCCGGAACCGTAATCACAGCACCAACGATATCGTCGTTTACCGAATCCTCCGCCAACTGCCGCAAGCGTGCCAAGATTTCAGCGGATACTTCGATTGGACTCTTGTCACCAGCAACCGTTCGCAATTTCAGCATACCGGGCTGATCAACAAAGTCGTATGGGGCATTTTCCAAATGATCTACATCACCAAGGCCGCGACCCATAAAGCGCTTGACGGAGACAATCGTATTCTTTGGATCGCTTACTACGCTTTCGAGCGCCTCAAATCCAGCCTGGGTTCGACCCCCTGGTAGATAGCGCACAACCGATGGAAGCAATTCGCGTCCCTGTTCATCCGCCAAGACCTTGGGCAGAGCGTCGCGCACAATCGCAACTAAGGAGTTGGTGGTGCCTAGATCGATACCAATCGCAATGCGCCGCTGATGGGGCGCAAGTGACATACCGGGTTCAGAAATCTGTAATAAGGCCATTGATTATTAACTCAAGCAAGTGCCGCAATGGCGTCATCTAATTCGGTAGCAAATTTATCGATAAACAAAAGGCCGCGGAGCAGTTCGGCTGCCCGCTGGTAATTGTGCGTGCGATCCATTGCCTCTGCTAATTCAACTAAAGCAGCCTTGTATGCAGAGTCGACTTCAATCGCCAATGCTTCGAGTGCAGCAAAATCATCCGCACTCTCCTCTAGACTGTCGCGCCACGCCATTTGCTGCAAGAGAAAAGCCGTTGGCATGGCCGTATTGGTCTCTAAGTTAGCCTCAACGCCATGCAGTTTACACAGATACAAGCCGCGCTGAATCGGGCGCTTTAAGGTTTGGTGTGCCGTATTGGCAAGGGTCGCCATTTGCATGGCAATCCGCTGCTCGCTGTCGCTACCCTGGGTATGGCGATCAGGGTGAACTTCTTTTTGAATCGCTAAGTAGGCTTGATCCAGCTGCGCTAGATCCAAACTGAATTGCGGACTTAAACCAAAGAAATGAAAGTAATTCTCAGACGCGGAATGATTCGCCACAACCACACTCGTCCTTCATGTTTGGATTTTGGAACTTAAAACCCTCATTCAGGCCTTCCCGCACAAAGTCGAGTTCGGTGCCATCAAGGTAGGCCAAGCTTTTGGGGTCCACAAAAATCTTAATGCCATTGGATTCAAACATCTGATCTTCAGGAGCGACATCGTCCACATACTCCAACTCATAGGCTAAGCCAGAACAGCCGGTCGTGCGAACGCCTAGACGCAAACCGCAGCCTTTGCCACGCTTCTGCAGATTGCGATTGACGTGTGCAGCGGCTTTTTGGGTGAGTGTAATTGCCATAAGGGATTCCTAAGTGCAGATCAACTTAATTGCCAGGGTGCTTCTCTTTGTAATCCTGAACGGCTGCCTTGATGGCATCTTCCGCCAAAATGGAGCAATGGATTTTCACGGGCGGTAAAGCCAACTCTTCCGCGATTAAGGAGTTTTTAATCTCTAAGGCTTGATCCAAGGTTTTACCTTTAACCCACTCGGTTACGAGTGAGGAAGATGCAATCGCTGATCCACATCCGTAGGTTTTGAACTTCGCATCTTCAATGATGCCCTGATCATTCACGCGAATTTGCAATTTCATGACATCGCCGCATGCGGGCGCGCCCACCATGCCGGTGCCGACGTTATCGTCTGTTTTTGCAAACGAACCCACATTACGGGGGTTCTCATAATGATCAATTACTTTATCGCTATATGCCATGGTTCTTTCTCCTGCTGTCTTAATCTGCTTAGTGGGCAGCCCACTGAATCGTACTCAAATCAATGCCGTCTTTGAACATCTCCCACAAAGGAGACAATTCGCGGAGCTTAGCGATCTTTTCTTTGACCAATTGCACCGTAAAGTCAACTTCCTCTTCGGTAGTAAAGCGGCCAATAGTAAACCGAATGGAACTGTGTGCCAGTTCATCATTGCGACCGAGGGCACGCAATACATAGGACGGCTCTAAAGATGCGGATGTACACGCCGATCCCGATGAAATGGCAATGTCTTTCAAGGCCATCAACATCGATTCGCCTTCGACGTAATTAAAACTAATATTAAGGTTGTGTGCCACGCGCTGATCCATGTCGCCATTGACGTAGACCTCTTCGATATCACGCAGACCATTTAAGAGACGATCGCGCAAGGCACGAATACGTTTGTTTTCTTCAATCATATCGAGGCGGGCAAATTTAAACGCCTCACCCATGCCGACAATTTGGTGGACTGGCAATGTGCCGGAACGCATACCACGCTCATGGCCGCCGCCGTGAATTTGCGCCTCAATTCGAATGCGGGGCTTACGCCGCACAAACAATGCGCCAATGCCTTTGGGTCCATAGGATTTATGCGCAGAAAAACTCATTAAATCGACTTTGATTTTTTCCAAGTCAATTTCAATCTTACCGGTGGCTTGGGCTGCATCCACGTGCAGGATGATGCCCTTCGAGCGCGTGAGCTCGCCAATGCGGGGGATGTCCTGAATGACGCCAATCTCATTATTAACATACATCACCGAAACCAAAATCGTATCGGGACGAATGGCTGCCTGCAGTTGATCAAAATCAATCAAGCCATTGGGCAAGACATCTAAATACGTTACCTCGAACCCTTCCCGCTCCAACTCACGACACGTATCTAAGGTTGCCTTGTGCTCGGTTTTGATGGTGATGAGGTGCTTGCCCTTTTCTTGATAAAAGTGTGCTGCTCCCTTTACTGCCAAATTAATGCTTTCGGTTGCGCCGCTAGTCCACACAATTTCGCGGGGATCAGCATGCACCAACTTCGCCACTTCATTGCGCGCCTCCTCAACGGCTTCTTCTGCGGCCCAACCAAAGGCGTGGCTTCGCGATGCCGCGTTACCAAACTGCTCGCGTAGGTAAGGAATCATCTTATCCACTACCCGAGGGTCAATCGGCGTTGTAGAGGAGTAGTCCATGTAGACTGGAAAATGCTTTGGGCTAAACAGCGATATTGGCTGGATTGCTTTGGTTTCAGGTGCGTTCATAAATAGAAATCTTCAGTAGTAAACAATGCAATATTGAAACTTAACTTTGCCGGGCAAGGTTAAAAACGGAATTCACGAGCAATGGCTTGGTGGCGATGCCGGGCTCTTTTTTTAGTAGTGGCGCAGACGCCGTTTTCATTACCTTAATTGGCTCTGCTTTGATTTTGCGCTCGCGCAAATCATGCACAACCTGACCTCGATCTGCTTGCTGGGCGACTAAATCACGCAAGGATACCGATGCAAGGTATTCCACCATACGGGTATTGAGATTGGCCCACAAGTCATGGGTCATGCAGCGGCCATGTTGCTCATCATCGCCATGGCAATTGCCTTTGCCGCCGCATTGGGTTGCATCCAAAGGCTCGTCCACCGCAACAATAATATCGGCCACGCTAACCTCTTCGGGCTTGCGTGCCAGGGTATAGCCGCCGCCGGGACCGCGTGTGCTCTCAACGATATTAAAGCGGCGTAACTTACCGAACAGCTGCTCAAGGTAAGAGAGTGAAATGTGTTGCCGTTGGCTAATTCCGGCTAAGGTTACGGGGCCATGGGCCTCCCTTAGGGCTAAGTCAATCATGGCGGTTACTGCAAAACGACCTTTGGTTGTAAGTCTCATATGGCACCTTGGTAATGGGTTGTTATGGACAGCGCACAGTCAGGCGGGTAATACCCAACCGTTATAGTCAAGAATAACAGATACCCTACTAATTTGCTCGGGTACTACCCATGTTGGCTATAGGGCATCCTGGGATAGGGCGCCAAAGGCCATTTCTTTGACCTTGCTGAGGCGATCGCGGGTCGCAGCTGCCTTTTCAAACTCGAGATTTTTGGCTTCGGCGTTCATTTGCTTCTCTAGGCGCTTGATTTCTGCCGAGAGCGCCCGCTCACTTAGTCCAGCATAGTGGGCCTGCTCTTCTGCGGCAACAAACTCAGAGCGCTTCTCTTTGACGTCGTAAACCCCATCAATGATGTCTTTAATGCGCTTGGTTACTCCGCGCGGCTCAATGCCATGCTCTTTATTAAAAGCAATTTGCTTGGTGCGGCGCCGCTCAGTCTCGTCCATGGCGCGGCGCATCGAATTGGTAATGCGATCGGCATACAAAATTGCCTTGCCATTCATATTGCGCGCTGCCCTGCCAATCGTTTGAATCAGGCTACGCTCTGAGCGCAAAAAGCCTTCCTTATCGGCATCCAAAATAGCAACTAGCGATACCTCGGGAATATCAAGGCCTTCACGCAACAAGTTAATCCCAACAAGGACATCAAATGCGCCTAGTCGTAAGTCCCGAATAATTTCGACGCGCTCTACCGTGTCAATATCCGAGTGCACGTAGCGCACCTTGACACCGTTGTCGGATAAAAAATCAGTAAGTTGCTCAGCCATCCGCTTGGTCAATACGGTGACCAAGACGCGTTCGCCCACCTTCACGCGCTCATGAATTTGGTTGAGTAAATCATCCACTTGTGAACTCGCGGGCAATACCTGTATTTGCGGATCCACCAAGCCCGTTGGCCGCGCCACTTGCTCAACAACCTGTCCGGTTTTACTGGCCTCATAATCCGCTGGGGTGGCTGAGAGAAAAATGGCTTGACGCATTTTGGTTTCAAACTCCGGAAACTTAAGCGGCCGGTTGTCAAGTGCCGATGGCAGGCGAAAGCCAAAATCCACCAAGGTTTGTTTGCGTGATCGATCGCCGTTATACATGGCGTTTAACTGCCCAATCATGACGTGGCTCTCATCCAAGAACATCAACGCATCTTGGGGCAGGTAATCCACCAAAGTTGGGGGCGACTCGCCTGGCTTTGCACCCGATAAATGGCGTGAGTAATTTTCAATGCCTTTGCAAAATCCTAATTCATTCAGCATTTCGAGGTCAAAGCGCGTCCGCTGCTCTAAACGCTGCGCCTCTACGAGCTTGCCATCCTTTACAAATTCCGCCAGGCGATCGCGTAATTCGGTTTTGATTGTCTCAATGGCGTTAAGTACAGTTTCTCGGGGGGTGACGTAATGCGAACTGGGGTAAACCGTAAAACGCGGGATCTTTTGTTTAATCCGGCCCGTCAAGGGATCAAAAAATTGCAGGCTCTCAATCACATCATCAAACAACTCAACGCGGACTGCGAGCTCATTGTGTTCCGCAGGGAAAATATCGATGGTGTCGCCACGCACTCGAAATACGCCCCGCTGAAAATCCATTTCATTGCGGTCATATTGCATCGCAATTAAGCGTGTAACGATATCGCGCTGACTCATCTTATCGCCGGGGCGCAAGGTCATCACCATGCTGTGGTAATCGCCAGGATTGCCGATACCGTAAATTGCTGAGACCGAAGCTACGATCACAACGTCACGGCGCTCCAATAAACTCTTGGTGGCAGACAAACGCATCTGCTCAATGTGTTCATTGATGGCCGAATCCTTTTCAATAAAAAGATCGCGATGCGGTACATAGGCTTCTGGTTGGTAATAGTCGTAATAGCTGACAAAGTATTCGACTGCATTGCGCGGAAAAAACTCCCTGAATTCGCTATAGAGCTGGGCAGCCAGGGTCTTGTTCGGCGCAAATACGATGGCAGGCCGACCCATGCGGGCAATTACATTAGCCATGGTGTAGGTTTTGCCGGATCCCGTCACGCCCAATAGGGTCTGAAAGGATAGGCCGTCCTCAATCCCGGCAACCAAAAGATCAATGGCTTGGGGCTGATCACCCGCCGGAGGAAATGGCTGATACAACTCAAATGGCGAGTCCGGAAAACGCACAAACTTCGCTGGATCGAGTCCTTCTGGCGCGCTGCTTAAGGGCAGATCTACCTCGGGGCCAGCGGCTAGGGGTTTGGGGCTTGATTTCGGCAACTTTGGGGGCATCTCGGCTATCATTTCATCTGCATACAATTTCACAGAGAATTTCATATAAACGTTGATTTTGCCGTTTTTATCTAAATATAGTCAGCCATTACGCTAAAAATCATCCATTCTTTGAGATCAAGCCTTCTTTTCAACCACTTACAGACGCCTACGACCCCATGAACCTGTTTTCCTCCGTACAACTTGCCCCTAAAGACCCTATTTTTGGCCTGACCGAAGCCTATGTGGCCGACCAAAATCCAGAAAAGGTGAATTTAGGCGTTGGCGTTTACTACACCGATGAGGGCAAGGTCCCTTTGTTAAAGGCGGTGATTGAAGCTGAAAAAGAGATCGTTGCCAAGCAATCCCCGCGCAGCTACATCGCCATCGAGGGGCCAAGTGCCTACAACATGGGCGTCCAAAAACTCCTCTTCGGCGAAGACTCCCCATTAATTAAGGATGGTCGGGTTGTCACTGCAGAGTGCCTAGGCGGTACGGGTGCCTTACGCGTCGGCGGCGACTTTGTGAGGCGCATTGAGCCAAACGTACCCGCAGCCATTAGCAATCCCAGCTGGGAAAACCACCGCGGCGTTTTCGAAGCTGCTGGTTATGAGGTGCTTGAATATAACTACTTTGACAGCAAAACACGCGGAGTGGATTTTGCTGGAATGGTCAAATCCCTAGAGTCTTTTCCAAAGCGCACCCTGGTTGTGCTGCATGTCTGCTGCCATAACCCCACCGGCGCAGATCTCACTAAAGAACAGTGGCTCAAGGTCATTGAGATTTGCCGTGAGCGGGACCTCATTCCATTTTTAGACATGGCGTACCAAGGCTTTGCTCAAGGCATTGCAGAGGATGGGCTTGCTGCGCGGCTGTTTGCAGATTCCGGCATGTCCTTTTTTGTATCCAGCTCTTTTTCAAAATCGTTCTCGCTGTACGGTGAGCGTGTAGGCGCCCTATCCATCGTGACTCAAAACCGAGACGAGTCTGCACGCGTACTCTCGCAACTCAAGCGCGTGATTCGCACGAATTACTCCAACCCGCCAACCCATGGTGGCGCAATTGTGGCTGCAGTGCTCAATAACCCAAGCCTACGTCAGCAGTGGGAAGATGAGCTCGCATACATGCGTGATCGTATTAAAACCATGCGCCACGAACTGGTTGTCCGCTTGGCTGCCAACGGTGCAAAACAGGATTTCAGTTTTATCGAGTCGCAACGTGGCATGTTCTCCTATTCGGGACTCAGCGCAGAACAAGTGGCGCGCCTGCAAAAGGAAGACAGCATTTTTGCCCTGTCCACCGGTCGTATTTGCGTTGCAGCCCTGAATACCAAGAATATTGACCGCGTGGCTAAGGCAATTGCCCGCGTCTTAGCGTAAAGGCGGTTACACTGGTTTTCTAGGAGGCGTCATGCTATATCAACTGTACGAGTTCCAAAAAGCATTGCTTCAGCCATTGAGCTCATGGGCGCAAACTGCATCAGAGACGTTTATAAACGCGTCCAATCCATTATCAAAAATGCCTGGGGCGGAACGCATTGCTGCAAGCTATGAGTTACTGCACCGACTCGGAAAAGAATACAAAAAACCAGAATTCGGTATTCGAGCTGTAAAAGCGCACGGACGCGACGTTGCTATTCATGAAATCACAACGCTCGAAAAACCGTTCTGCAATTTAATTCGATTTAAGCGCTATTCGGATGACGTTGAAGTCATCAAACAACTCAAAGAAGATCCAGTCGTGTTGGTGGTTGCACCTTTATCAGGCCACCACTCCACTTTGTTACGCGATACCGTGCGTACTCTGCTGCAAGACCACAAGGTCTACATTACCGATTGGCTGGATGCACGAACAGTGCCGGCCAGCGAAGGTGAATTTGGGCTCGATGATTATGTGCATTACATTCAAGAATTTATCCGTACCATTGGCCCGAAAAATCTCCACGTTATCTCTGTTTGCCAGCCCACGGTACCAACCTTAGGCGCTGTCTCTTTGATGGCAACCAACGGCGAAGAAACACCGGCCTCAATGATCATGATGGGTGGCCCGATCGACGCGCGTAAATCGCCTACTGCAGTCAACTCTTTAGCCGATAAAAAATCATACGAGTGGTTTGAAAGCCATGTTATCTATGACGTACCCCAGCCTCACGCTGGCGCGGGTCGCCGAGTCTATCCAGGGTTTTTGCAGCACACGGGTTTTATCGCAATGAACCCACGGAACCATATGCAATCCCATTGGGATTTTTTCCAGAACTTGGTGCGCGGCGATGAGTTGGATGTAAAAGCCCATATTCGCTTTTACGATGAGTACAACGCGGTTTTGGATATGGATGCCAAGTATTACTTGGACACTATCAAAACCGTGTTTCAAGAACACGCTTTACCCAGCGGCACCTGGAAAGTCTCTGGTAAGTTAGTCAAGCCCCATGACATTACGGATGTGGCGCTCCTTACCATCGAGGGTGAGCTTGATGACATTTCTGGTAGCGGTCAAACCCGCGCCGCACATAAATTATGTAAAGGCATTCCTACCGAACGCAAGGACCATTACGAAGTAGTTGGCGCCGGTCACTATGGTATTTTTTCAGGTCGACGTTGGCGTGAAAAGGTGTATCCGCGTATTAAAGATTTCATTCGTGAGCATCACGAAACTCCGAGAAAACCAAAAAAGGGGGCCGTCAAAGAAGCCCTCGGTAGTGACTAAGTCTGCAGGGCTTGCCGACTGCTTAAGGGCGCTGCATGAATTCAGTTGAACTCTGCAATCAACTCGATGATGCGCTCCCTCAAACCCAATGTACGAAGTGCGGTTATCCCGACTGCCGATCCTATGCTGCGGCGATGGCCGATGAGGGAGTTTTACCCAACCGCTGTCCTCCTGGGGGCGCCGAAGGAATAAAGCGTCTGAGCGCTATTTTGATGATGTCCGGGCGGCAATTACCGTCCCATCTTCAACTGGAAGCCGAGTGCGGCATCGAGCGGCCGCGTCCAGTAGCCCTCATTGACCCCAAGACCTGTATTGGCTGCACTCTCTGCATACAAGCCTGTCCGGTAGATGCCATTGTGGGCGCATCAAAACAGATGCACGTGGTGCTGACGGAGTGGTGCACGGGCTGTGATCTCTGCGTGCCGCCCTGCCCGGTTGATTGCATCAGCATGGTTTCAGTGACCGAAAGCCGAATTGGCTGGGATGCATGGTCGGTTGAGCAGGCCGACTTATCGCGGGCGCGCTACCACCGACGCGAAGATCGCCTAGAGCGCGAAGAGCGTGACAACAATCTACGCCTATCTAAAAAAGCAGAGGCCAAATTAAAGGCACTCGGCGAGGCCGTTGGCGGTGCAAGCCAATCGGTAGAGCAAGCACAAGAGAGTGAACGCAAACGCGCGATCATTGCAGCCGCAATTGAGCGCGCAAAGCTGGCTGCAGCCAAAGGCGAGGCGAAATGAATCTTGAACAGCGCAACGCTTTTTTTGCCCAACTGAAAGTAAATAATCCCAATCCAGAAACTGAGCTAGAGTACAGCTCACCCTTTGAATTGCTGGTTGCGGTCCTGCTCTCAGCACAGGCGACCGACATCTCCGTCAATAAAGGGACGCGTCAGTTATTTAAAATCGCCAACACACCTGCCGCCTTACTGGCTTTAGGCGAAGATGGCGTGCGACCCTTTATCGAGCACATCGGCCTCTTTCGCACTAAAGGAAAGCACTTACAAGAAACCTGCCGCATTTTGCTAGAGCAGCATGGCGGGGAAGTTCCTCGCACCCGTGAAGCGCTTGAAGCCCTGCCAGGCGTAGGTCGAAAAACAGCCAATGTTGTTTTAAATACCGCATTTGGCGAGCCCACCATGGCGGTCGATACCCATATCTTTAGAGTATCGAATCGGACCGGCCTTGCCCCAGGAAAAGATGTGCTGAAAGTAGAGCAGCAGCTCCTCAAACGCATTCCAAAAGAGTATTTACTGGATGCGCACCATTGGCTCATTTTGCATGGGCGTTATGTTTGTAAGGCACGATCACCTGAATGTGCCCAATGCATTGTCGAGCCACTCTGTGGTTACCGTCAAAAAACGGGAAAAGGACAAATTCGTGGCGCTGTTTAATCCAAGCCGGGATGAAGTCCGGCGTTTCTTTTGCGATACTTGGCAGAAGAAGCAAGCCAGTACAATTTTGACGCCACTCGAAACGCTTGCTGGACGGTGGATGGAAGAGCACCCTGAATACCACGCATTACTTAGCGATAGTGAGGCTGCGCTGGGCCAAGACTACACTCCGGAGCGCGGTGAAACGAATCCATTTTTACACCTCTCGATGCACCTATCCATTAGCGAGCAGATCTCAATTGATCAACCGCCAGGTATTCGGCACGTCGCCAGTGTTCTTGCGCAGCGACTTGATTCCGAGCATGCGGCGCAGCATCGGATCATGGAGTGCCTCGGTCAGGTCTTGTGGGAATCCCAACGGGATGGCGGGCAACTGAGCCCTGAAAAATACCTACTGGCTTTAAAACAATTGATTTAATTTACGACAGCATAGTAATCGCAGCACGGATTGCCTGCGGTAACTCCAAGGCCTGCTGACGGCGAATTTTTAAAATGCCATCGGATGTATCTCTCAGGCGACTGGACCAAGCCGATCCCGGGAAAAATGCATCATCCTCAAATCGTGGAATCACATGCCAGTGGATGTGGGGCACTTGATTGCCGAGTGCAGCAAGATTGATTTTATTTGGGCACATTACCGAGCGCACTGCACCTTCAACCGCAAATACCAAGTGCATTAATAAGTCACGCTCACCATGGCTAAGCTGACTCATTTCAGAGACATGCCGATTCCAGATCACGCGGCAGAAACCCGGCAAATCAGGGTCATTCACCAAAACAACACGGCAATCGTCGCCGCGCCAAATCGGCGTACCGCCATCTTCCGAACATAAAACGCAATTTACCATGGCGCCAATGTATACGAAAACAGCGCCAAAGTCACCCTTCTGGGGCAAACTTGGCGCTGCGATACCGCTACCACCAGTGTGTTGTGGCTGCTTAGTGGAACTGCTCTTCTTCGGTTGATCCAGTTAATGCGGTTACGGAAGACTTACCACCTTGAATTACCGTAGTGATGTCATCGAAGTAACCCGTGCCTACCTCTTGCTGATGCGAGACAAAGGTGTAACCACGATCGCGCGCTGCAAACTCAGGCTCTTGAACCTTCTCGACATAGGCCGTCATGCCGCGCTTGGAGTAGTCTTGCGCCAAGTCAAACATGTTGTACCACATCGAGTGAATACCAGCCAGGGTAATAAATTGATACTTATAACCCATTGCGCCCAACTCACGTTGGAATTTGGCTATGGTTGCATCGTCTAGGTTTTTCTTCCAATTGAACGATGGTGAGCAGTTGTATGCCAACATCTTGCCGGGGAACTTGGCACGAATTGCTTCCGCAAACTTGCGCGCAAAATCCAAATCTGGCGTGCCAGTTTCGCACCACACCATATCAGCATAGGCAGCATATGCTAGACCGCGCGAGATTGCTTGATCGAGGCCTTTACGTGTTTTATAAAAACCTTCAGGTGTTCGTTCACCCGTCAAGAATGGCTTATCGTTTTCATCGTAGTCCGATGTCAATAAATCTGCCGCCTCTGCATCCGTACGCGCCAAAATAATGGTAGGAACGCCCATCACATCTGCTGCCAAACGCGCTGATACTAATTTTTGCACTGACTCGGTTGTGGGCAAGAGAACCTTACCGCCCAAATGACCGCATTTTTTTACGGACGATAGTTGGTCTTCAAAGTGAACGCCAGCAGCGCCTTGCTTAATTAATGCCTTGCTTAGTTCGTAGGCATTTAATACGCCACCAAAGCCCGCTTCCGCATCGGCCACGATGGGTGCATAGTAGTCAATGTAGCCCTTATCGCCTGGATTAATACCCTTTGCCCACTGAATTTGATCTGCACGCTCAAACGAGTTATTAATACGCTCAACCATCTTCGGCACCGAGTCAACTGGATACAACGATTGATCGGGGTACATCGCAGCATATGAATTACCGTCTGCAGCCACTTGCCAGCCGGATAAATAGATCGCCTTGATCCCTGCTTTGACCTGTTGCATTGCTTGCCCGCCAGTAAGCGCGCCCAAGCAATTGACATAGGCTTCATTGTTTACTTGATTCCACAACTTCTCTGCGCCAGCCTTTGCTAATGAATGCTCAATCCGCAGCGAACCACGTAAGCGCACGACGTCCTCTGCGGTGTAACCACGCTTAATACCGTGCCAGCGTGGATTGGTATCCCAGTCTTTTTGAATTTTTGCTGCTTCTTCTTTGCGATTGTCCATATTGCTCTCCTTAGATATAAAACAATTGACCAAAAAACGTTGAACTGGACTGGGCCACTTAAAAACTACTGTTGTAACCAAGTCTTATGTCTTATATAAGAGTATAGAGATCCGCGCATTCGAAGCAATAGCAAATTTGCTGCAGAAGCAAAAAAGATTATTCCATTAAATACAATGGATTAGCTGTCATTTATTGCAATATGAAATGATCTGTCATGGGCTGAAAGCCCACGTGCGGGGAACGAATGGAGTCTATTTTGCCTATGAAAACAGCTTTTCGTAATATGAAAAGCTAAGGGCTACTGGGTTTTCGGCATCGCCGCATTAGCATTCGAGGCCACTACTTTGACTGCGGTCAGAATTAATAGTAACTGTAAAAAGGCAACGCCGAGGAAGAGGGAGTTGGGCTTTCCAGCATCGAGCAAGATGCCGAATAACAAAGGGCCCACTGCCGCACCAAGATCAATGCCGGAATAAACAATTCCATACACACTGCCCGATACGCCTTGCGGAGTTGCAGAGCGAATCATCATATCGCGCGATGGCGCTGCGATGCCAAGACCGCAGCCAATCATAAAAAAGAGTCCTGGCACTAATGCAGCCGTAACCCACTCCGCTCCAATCAAGAGGCCAATGACAGCGCAAGCAAATAAGCAAGTACCCACAATGCGATCTGGCATTTTGAGTTTAGCTGCCATGACTCCGCCCAGAATCATTCCTGCCGCACTACCTAAAGCCAATAGGGTGATCGAGAAATTACCTGCAGTTACGGGTATACCGTAGAGCTGATTCAGTGCGCTGGGAGCGAAGGACTGAATGCCTGCCATGGCAATCATGCTGAAGAAAAAGAAGAGCCAGCACAACCAAACCGAGGTCAATTTCAAAAACGCAAATACCCCTTGAGGCGTGCGCCCAGGATTAGCCTCTTCTGCTGCTTTGATTGCACTTGCACGGCGATGTTTAGCGTCATCAATTAAATCGCCCCGATTGAACCAAAGCACCAGTAATATGAGGGCTTCTAAAACCGCTGCGCAGAGCAAGGCAATTCGCCAATCCGAAAGGGCAGCTATTCCAGCCATAAATACAGGGGCTACGGCCCAACCCAGATAACCCGTGACGCCATGTGCCGAGTAAGCATAGGGCAGACGTGGAACGGATACCTTGTGATTAATTAAGGTGTAATCCACGGGATGAAAGACGCCATTGCCGCAACCTGCAATCACTGCGCCAAAGATCAACATGCCATATCCATTGCTTTGTGATAGCACGATTGCAGACAGCGCCAGCAAACCGACTCCAACAAAAAGAACGGGGCGGGCGCCGATGCGGTCAACTAAAAACCCAGAGGCTGCTTGGACGATGCAAGAGACCACAAAGAAAACCGACATCAGGAGGCCGAGCTCTGCGTAGCTCAGCGCGAACTCCGTCTTTAGCCACGGAAAGAGTGGCGGCAGAATCAAGTGAAAGAAATGCGAGCTACCATGAGCCAAGCTTAATAAACTAATCACTCGGACATCACTGGCACGCGCGCTGGCTTGCGTCACAGTCATATACCGAGTTTACTCGCTCTAGAGCCCTGCCGGAATGGCTTTAATGCACTAAACGGATAAAGCTAAAGTCGCCGTCCTTATTGATATCCACTGGAACAACGTCATTAGGGCCAAACTTGCCCTCCAAAATCATCTTGGATACCGGATTTTCAATGTATTGCTGTATCGCCCGCTTGAGCGGCCTTGCCCCAAATACCGGATCAAATCCCACCTCGGCAATTTTGTTCAGTGCAGCATCGCTCACCTCCAGCTGCATATCCACCTTGGCTAAACGGGCTGCCAAGTTTTTAAGCAGGATCGAGGCAATCGACGCAATGTTCGCTTTATCCAATCCATGGAACACCACAATCTCATCGACGCGATTTAAAAACTCCGGCCGGAAGTGGGTTTTCAGCTCGCCAAAAACTGCTTCTTTAATCTCCGCTTGATTTTTATCCGTCATCGATTGAATCAGGTGCGAACCAATATTACTGGTCATCACAATCACGGTGTTTTTAAAATCAACTGTACGTCCCTGACCATCGGTTAAGCGACCATCATCCAGCACTTGCAGCAGAACGTTAAATACATCCGGATGGGCTTTTTCGATCTCATCAAACAGAATCACGCTGTACGGTTTACGGCGGACCTGTTCCGTGAGATAACCGCCCTCTTCGTAACCCACATAGCCAGGAGGCGCCCCAATCAAACGAGCAACACTATGTTTTTCCATAAACTCACTCATATCAATCCGAATTAACCGGTCTTGGCTATCGAATAAGAAAGCGGCCAACGCTTTACACAGCTCAGTTTTACCAACGCCAGTAGGGCCAAGGAACATAAAGGAGCCATAAGGCTTGTTTTCTTCGGAAAGTCCAGCGCGTGAGCGACGAATCGCATCGGATACCGCCCGAATAGCCTCCTCTTGACCCACCACACGCTGATGCAAGTGGTCTTCCATTTTTAAGAGCTTGTCGCGCTCGCCTTGCATCATTTTCGATACTGGAATGCCCGTTGCCCGTGAAACGACCTCAGCAATCTCTTCTGCGCCCACTTGGGTACGGAGTAACTTATTTTTAGTGGTACCTGCTTTGCCATCCTTCGCCTCGGCAGCGGCGGCCGATTTAAGTTTTTGTTCTAACTCAGGCAATTTACCGTACTGCAGCTCAGCAACCTGCTCGAGTTTACCGTCGCGTTGCAACTTCACGATTTCGGCCTTCACTTTTTCGATCTCTTCTTTGAGGTGGGCTGCGCCTAAGGCAGCGCCCTTCTCTGCCTTCCAAATTTCTTCGAGATCAGCGTACTCAGCACCCAAGCGCTTGATTTCATCTTCAATTAATTGCAGGCGCTTTTTAGAAGCATCGTCTTTTTCTTTTTTAACGGCCTCGCGTTCGATCTTGAGCTGAATCAATCGGCGATCGAGTTTATCCATGACCTCTGGTTTGGAGTCAAGCTCCATCTTGATGCGAGCGCCCGCCTCATCAATCAGATCAATCGCCTTGTCTGGCAAGAATCGGTCAGTAATGTAGCGATGCGATAACTCGGCAGCTGCCACAATTGCTGGGTCAGTTATTTCAATGCCATGGTGTAGTTCGTAGCGCTCCTGTAAGCCGCGTAAGATCGCGATGGTCGCCTCGACACTAGGCTCGTCGACCATGACCTTCTGAAAGCGGCGCTCCAAAGCGGCATCTTTTTCAATGTACTTGCGATACTCCTCGAGGGTGGTGGCGCCGATGCAATGCAATTCGCCACGCGCTAAAGCGGGCTTGAGCATATTGCCAGCATCCATGGCACCTTCGCCCTTACCGGCACCAACCATCGTGTGGATTTCATCGATAAAGACAATCGTTTGGCCTTCATCTTTGGCAACATCACTCAATACCGACTTGAGGCGCTCCTCAAACTCGCCACGGTACTTTGCACCAGCCAATAACAAGGCCATGTCTAATACCAGCACGCGCTTATTCTTGAGGGTCTCGGGCACTTCACCGTTAACGATGCGCTGAGCTAAGCCTTCGACAATCGCCGTCTTGCCAACACCGGGCTCACCAATCAACACGGGGTTATTTTTGCCACGCCGCTGCAATATCTGAATGGTGCGGCGAATCTCATCATCCCGCCCGATCACTGGATCGAGCTTGCCCATGCGGGCACGCTCAGTTAAATCGAGGGTGTATTTTTTCAGCGCTTCACGCTGCCCTTCTGCATCGGCACTATTGACCGACTCCCCACCGCGAACCAAATCAATTGCTGCTTCGAGCGCCTTACGGGTGAGACCGCATTCTCTCGCCAGCTTACCGAGCTCACCCTTGTCATCTGCAACGACCAGCAAAAATAGCTCGCCCGCAATAAATTGATCGCTCCGCTTATTGGCCTCTTTTTCAGTCAAATTTAGCCAGTTCGCCAGATCACGTCCAACCTGAACTTCGCCACTACCTTGGACCTCTGGCAGCGCTGCGATCATCTTCTCCGCGCCCTTTTCAAGGCTCGCTACATTGACTCCAGCACGCGTCAATAGACTGCGTACACCGCTGTCTTGTTGTTTGAGCATTGCCAGTAATAAATGGGCCGGCTCAATGTACTGGTTATCTTTGCCGACGGCTAAGCTTTGCGCATCGCTTAAAGCCTCTTGAAATTTAGTCGTTAATTTATCGATTCTCATTTTGCGTCCTATTGAATGGGATTGCGCCGATCGGAATGGCATTTGGCATTCGATACGGCTTCTTTCATTAGAATATTAGGGCAATATTCGGAATTTCAAGCGTTATTAAGTGGATAAATCCAATTTGGCCTGGCTTGTTTACCTATTAGAGTGTGCTGATGGCAGTCTGTATGCCGGAATTACCAATCGGTTAGAGCACCGCCTGAATGCCCATAATTCGGGTGAAGGGGCTCGCTATACCCGTTCTAGGCTGCCTGTAACCCTGTTAGCCACCCAGGAACACCCAGACCGATCGGAGGCATCCAAAGCAGAAATTAAACTAAAGCGTCTACCCCGAGCTAAGAAGCGGGCTTTTTTTGATTCCAGCGCGTAGCAGCTGCATCATCGGTCGTGCGTGCATCGACCCAACGCCCACCCTCCGGTGTGTCTTCTTTCTTCCAAAATGGGGCTGCAGTTTTTAAGTAATCCATGATGAACTCGCAGGCTAAAAAGGATTCACCGCGGTGCGCACTCGTCACTGCCACCAATACAATTTGGTCTGCTGGCATTAAGGGTCCAATTCGATGAATCACGAGCGCATCCCGAATATCCCAGCGTGCTTTTGCTTGATTAACAATTTCTTCTAGTGCTTTTTCAGTCATTCCCGGATAGTGCTCCAAGGTCATCGCTTGGACGTGACTGCCTTCATTCATATCGCGTACTGTACCTACAAACGAGGTAATCGCACCAACCTGTAAATCGCCATGGCGAAGGTTTGCAATCTCGGTAGTCAGATCAAAATCAGCCTGCTGAATTCGGATCGCCATCCTAGCCGCCCGTAACTGGTGGGAAAAAAGCCACTTCGGCACCATCTACTAATTCCGTCGAAGAAGTAACCATCTGATGATTGAGGGCGCATCGCAGTACCTTACCCTCACCCAAGACCTCGTCCCAGATATCGCCGCGTGATCGCAGGTGCGCACGCAAATCATCC
>CANHMJ010000013.1 GCA_947461805.1 Burkholderiaceae bacterium | reverse complement strand
CAGCAATATACATATTCAGCGAATCAGTTTAGTAGCAATAAACACACCGCTGCCGCTTGTCTGATGGTCGATGCCCTAGACCATCGCGCCCTTTAAAACACTGAGGCGCACAACCGGAGACATCCCCGAAGGGGATGTGATATGCATGACTTTTTTAAATGAAAACCACACTGAGTCGACTGACTCGCATAGCGATGTTCCTGCAGGCGAAAAAGTAACGGTATCTGTCGTTACATCGAGCGCTAATGCATTTGCATCATTTGGCTTAGCAGCCCCCCTCTTACAAAACGTCGCTGAATTGGGTTTTACCCAAGCCACTCCAGTACAAGCGCAGGTTATTCCTGCAGCGTTGGCCGGCGGCGACCTCTTGGTCAGCAGCCAAACGGGTAGCGGTAAAACCGCAGCCTTTTTATTACCCCTCTTAAATCAACTGATCGCAAGTAATCCGAGCAATTCGCCGGTTCCTGGTCGTGCACAACCAACCGTCTTGGTTTTGTGCCCTACTCGTGAATTAGCCCAACAAGTTGCTGCCGATGCCATTAATTTGGCGCGCGGCCTTAAGGGCATTCGGATTGCAACTGTCATGGGTGGCATGCCCTATGGCAAACAAATCCAAGCACTCAAAGGTGCGTTGCTCGTAGTCGCGACCCCAGGTCGTTTACTGGATCTGAGCGACAGCCGCGCGATTCGCTTGGATGACGTTAAGCAACTCGTGATTGATGAAGCGGACCGCATGTTAGATATGGGTTTTGCAGATGACCTCGAGGCCATTGATCAGCGCTGTAAGCAACGTACCCAAACCCTGATGTTCTCGGCGACCTTTGCACCCAAAGTGATGTCCTTGGCAACCCAATTGACCAATGATGCGAAGCGCATTGAACTCGCGCAAGCTGGTGATGTGCACTCTAACATTGAGCAAAAAATGCATTGGGCCGATAACATGGCGCACAAGCACCGTTTGTTAGAGCACCTCTTAACCGATCCTACTGTCGATCAAGCAGTGGTATTTGCGAGCACTCAAGTGGAAAGCGAAAAAATTGCAGATACCTTGCGTGCCAATGGTTACGAAGCAACTGCGTTGCACGGCGCAATGCCACAAGCCGTGCGTATGCGTCGCCTCGAATCCCTGCGCAAAGGCCACACTAAGATTTTGGTTGCCACTGACGTTGCTGCGCGCGGCATTGATGTGCCCCGCATCAGTCATGTTATTAACTTTGGCTTACCCATGAAGCCAGAAGACTACACACACCGCATTGGCCGTACTGGCCGCGCTGGCCGCAACGGTATTGCCATTACCTTAGTCGAGCATCGCGATCGCGCCAAGATTCGGAATATCGAGCGCTTTACCCAGCAAGACATCGTTGCTTCCGTGATTCCTGGCCTTGAGCCACAAGCCAAGCCTAGCTTTGGTGGTGGTGGCGGACGTCCTGGTAGCCGTTCTGGTGGTCGTCCTGGCGCACGTTCCGACGCGCGTCCTGGCAACCGTTCAGGTGGTCGTTTTGAATCGCGCTCGGGTGGTAGTCATTTTGAGCAGCGCAGTGGTGGTGATTCCCGTCCATCCCCGCGCTTCGATGCAAAACCAGCGGGTGGCTACTCTGGCGATTCACGTCCAACCGGTCGCTTTGATGCGAAGCCAGCGGGTTTCTCAGGAGACTCCCGTCCAGCCAATCGTTTTGATTCCAAGCCATCCGGCGCACGCTCTGGCGATTCACGCCCTACTGGTCGATTTGATTCCAAACCAGCGGGTGCTCGCTCTGGCGATTCGCGCCCAACGGGCCCACGCTTTGGTAAACCAAAAGCAGCGGGAAGCCAACGGAGATCCTTCGGCGGCAACTAAGCATGCTCCACCGCAATCGCCTCCGTTCTGTTTGGAATCGAGTCGGTTCCGGTGGAATTCACCTTGCCCCACGGCAGTGGCAAACGTGGCTTCGTGATACCGGTTCGTTAACGCGCAAACTCGAAGCGGCTTTTGAAAGTCGCATCGAGGTGCTGGTATTAGCAGATCATCTTCAAACCATCCATAGCGACGAAAGTCGCTTTTTTCATAGCCGAACCAAACGCTGCCGTGTTCGAGAAGTCCTCTTGCTGATCGACCAACAGCCGATCGTTATTGCACGGAGCATCATCCCCACATTCACGGCAAGCGGTAGCAATCATGCTGTCCTGAAGTTGGGTAAAAAGCCGCTTGGCGCTGTTTTGTTTCAGGGCCGCAATCGCAATCGGCTCAAAGCCCATCGCGAGATTACTCAATTGGATCGTCGCCATCCCTTATGGAAAGACTGTCACCGCCGCTATCCTGAAATGCCGACCGGCTCATGGGCCAGAAGAACCCTTTATTACTTAAAGGGCCATCCCTTATTGGTTAATGAGGTTTTTTTGACGCAGCCTCCAGCCAAGTCATTGCCGCGCTGACTAAGGCAGCATCACCAGAGTGGCACTCCAGTACCGTCGCAAAACCAATCTCTTTTGCACTACGGGCGATATTGTGATGTGGACACAGGGCGCTTGCGCTAGCTAAATAATCTTGGCGTCCCTGTTGCTTTAAAACAGTGCCTAAATGCCGCACCGCCTCCGATGAGGTGAGGATCCAAAGGGCATCATCCGTATTCGCATGGAGGACCTTCTCCCACTGCGGACTAGACTCGCTCAGGGGTATCCGCGAGTACACTGCAATCGCCTCAACCTGCGCTCCGACCGACTGCATTTGATCGGCTAACCACTCACGACCACCATCCCCCCGAAATACCACTACCCGTCGACCTGCCCAGCTCGGAAAGCGGTTTTGAATCGCAGCCCATAGCCCTTCGGAATCCCACTGCGCGGGATTACTGGGCATCCAAATGGGGGTTGGTAAATTGACTTCTGCGCCGATACCGTGGCGCTCGAGGGCATGGTAACTGCTTTGGCCTACTACCCCAATCGGAATCGGGCGCTGTGCGATCGACTGCCAATCGTCGCCCAATAATCGCATGGTGCACTCGATGGCATTCGGACTCACAAACACCGCTAAGTCGGCAGTCTGCAATGCCGTTCGTATTGCTGTAGCGACCTTCGGATCGGATTTTGGAACAATCGTTAAGAGCGGTAGAGCAAGAATCTGTGGCGTTTGCCAATCCTGCCCACTACGTGCAGCCGCTATGCGTTCTATAGCTGCTTGGAGCGTCTCCATTAAGGCGCTTGCCTGACCGCTTGGCCGAGTGACAACCAGCGCAGTGGATTTCATGATGATTACGGCAGTAAAGCGCTTGCGCCTTGGGAGAGTAGGTCCTGCGCCACAGATAGCCCTAGGGCTTCTGCATCGGCAACCGTCTTAATCGCCCCCGCAGCACTGGCCAAACAAATCTGAGTGCCGTCCACGCTCGCCACAAAGGAACGAATGCCCAATTGAGGGCCATTCCACTCGCCATGGGCTGCCAGCGGCACTTCACATGAACCGCCTAACTGCCGCGACACCATCCGCTCTGCCGAAACGGCAAGTAAGGTAGGTAGGTCAGTGAGTGGCGCGAGCCAGGCATGCATATCTGCCCGATTGCTGAGGGTTTCAATGCCGAGGGCGCCTTGACCCGCTGCCGGCGTGTAGGGATCGAGTGGTAAAAAGGCTTTGATGCGACTGGCCAGGCCAAGGCGCTTTAAACCAGCAGCAGCCAAAATAATGGCTTGGTATTCGCCGCGATCTAATTTGCCCATTCGGGTGTCTAAGTTGCCGCGCAAGGGTTGGATCTGCAGATGGGGAAAATGCTTGCGCAGGATAGCCTCACGGCGCAGGCTCGATGTACCGACAACTGCCCCCTGTGGCAACTCATCCAGTGAAGCGAAATCATTGGAGACAAAGGCATCACGGGCATCTTCACGGCTCATAACGCAAGTTAAAGCAAAGCCGTCTGGCATGTCCATCGGCATATCTTTGAGGGAATGGACCGCCAAATCGGCTCGTCCATCCGCTAAAGCAGCCTCAAGCTCTTTTACAAATAGACCTTTACCGCCCACTTTAGATAGCGCACGGTCCAAAATTTGGTCACCCCGGGTGGTCATTCCTAAAATCTCGACCTGACAGTCGGGATACAGGGCTTTTAGGCAATCGCGCAGGTGTTCAGCCTGCCACATGGCCAGGCGGCTTTCTCGGGAGGCAATGACTAAACGCGCTGGCGCGAGGGGGGAAGGGGCAGAATTTGAGTGTTGGGACATAACATTTAAAATAGAGATGACTGACACCAATATACTGCCTTTATGAGCTCCTCTAAAAATTCTCTGGCCAATAAGGCCCAAGCTTGGTCGGCGCGCTTTGCCGAGCCGGTCGATGAACTGGTTCAGCGTTATACCGCCTCCATTGGGTTTGACCACCGCTTTGCCCTAGTCGATATCGAGGGCTCACTGGCCCACGCCGAAATGCTGGCGACACAA
The DNA here is from genome assembly GCA_947461805.1 of Burkholderiaceae bacterium. Lineage (GTDB taxonomy): Bacteria > Pseudomonadota > Gammaproteobacteria > Burkholderiales > Burkholderiaceae > Polynucleobacter. Next base: position 14,864 of record CANHMJ010000013.1, on the reverse strand, counting down.
AAAATCATTAGCGCCACCGATTTAGCGGCCATTCAAAAGGGAATGGCACAAATCAAAGAGGAAATCGAAGCCGGGCAGTTTGAGTGGCAGCTGGCACTTGAGGATGTTCACCTCAATATCGAAGCACGCCTGACCGCCTTAATTGGCGATGCGGGCAAGCGTCTCCATACCGGCCGCTCACGCAACGACCAAGTGGCCACCGACTTGCGTTTATGGCTGCGTAGCAACATCGATGGCATTCAGGTTTCCTTAACTGGATTGCGTTCTGCCCTATTAAATCTGGCAGAGACGCATGCAGGAACAATCATGCCCGGCCACACCCATTTGCAAGTAGCTCAGCCGATCACCTTTGGCCATCACCTTATGGCCTATTTTGAAATGTTTAGTCGCGATGCCAGCCGCCTAGCCGATTGCCGCCAGCGCATGAATCGCCTGCCGCTCGGTGCTGCTGCTCTGGCCGGAACCAGCTACCCAATTGACCGCGAGTGGGTAGCGCAGAAGCTAGGCTTTGATGGCATCTGCACCAACTCCTTGGATGCCGTATCGGATCGGGATTTTGCCATTGAGTTTTGCGCCTTTTCGGCGACGCTGATGATGCACATCTCGCGCCTATCGGAAGAACTAATCCTGTGGCTTAGTCCGCGCTTTGGTTTCATTGATTTACCGGATCGGTTTTGCACCGGTAGCTCGATCATGCCGCAAAAGAAAAACCCCGATGTGCCCGAGCTTGCCCGTGGCAAAACGGGTCGGGTGTATGGCGACTTGATTGCCTTGCTGACCCTCATGAAAAGCCAACCCTTGGCTTACAACAAAGACAATCAAGAAGATAAAGAGCCTTTGTTCGATGCGGTCGATACCGTCCAAGATACCTTGCGTATTTTTGCGGACATGATTCCGCACATTGCAGTTCAAAAGGCAGTGATGCAAGCGGCGGCTGAAGAAGGTTTTGCTACTGCCACTGACTTAGCCGACTACTTGGTGAAAAAGGGCCTGGCGTTTCGGGATGCGCATGAGGCGGTAGCCCATGCTGTCAAAGCCTGCGTTGACCGCAAATGCACCCTTACTGACCTGAGCCTATCGGAGCTGCGCCTTGCCTGCGGTTTGGATACTAGGCCTGAGCTCATCAGCGAGGATGTATTTCCCTTATTGACCGTCACCGGATCGGTACAGTCGCGCCAACACTCTGGCGGTACTGCACCACAACAAGTGTTGGCGGCTGTTCAGCGTGGCCGCGCCGAACTCAAGCTCTAGCCATACCCCTCCTTTAGGAACGGTGATGGCCTTCTGGCAGCGCATCTCATCCAGTATCGATAGCATCAATGCGTGGTTTGGGAAGGCTGCGAGCATCTTCATTTTGCTATCGTGTGTTATTTCAGCAGCCAATGCGATCATGCGTTACGGCTTTGATCTCAGCGATAACTGGCCCTTGGAATTGCAATGGTATTTATTTGCCGCAGCCGTCATGCTCGGTGCCTCCTATACCCTCAAGCGCAACGAGCATGTCCGAGTCGACCTGATTTACGCTCGGCTCTCAGAGCGCGGCCGCATCTGGGTTGATCTATTTGGTCTGAGTCTCTTTTTAATGCCGGCCTGCATCCTATTTACTTGGCTATCTTGGACTTCCCTGTTCTACCCTTCATTCCTATCCCTCGAGCATTCGATTAATTCTGGTGGGCTCTTGCGCTACCCGATTAAGTTTGTCGTACCACTGGGTTTTTTCATGCTGTGCTTACAAGGCCTCTCCGAAATTATCAAACGCATTGCTTTACTGCAAGCCAATGCACTGGGTGCTCCTGCCATTACTGCTTACGAAAAGCCCAAACAATGATTCCTTTGGAGTGGATGCCACCTCTGATGTTTGCTGGCCTTATTGTGTTTATGTTGGTCGGCTTCCCAGTGGCATTTTCCTTGATGGCTGCCGGACTTTTCTTTGGCGCAATTGCCATTAGCCAAGGTTTTTTTGATCTCGTCTTTTTGCAAGCCATACCGCAGCGTATTTTTGGTGGCGTTTTAGCAAACGACTTATTGCTAGCTATCCCTTTCTTCACCTTTATGGGCGCCATTTTGGAGCGCTGCGGTCTTGCAGAAGAAATGCTCGAGTCGATGAGTCAGCTGTTTGGGCGTATCCGAGGTGGATTAGGCTATTCGGTGATCATTGTCGGCTTTGTATTGGGTGCGATTACCGGAACCGTCGCGGCGCAAGTGATTGCGATGGCCATGATCTCCTTACCGATCATGATCCGCTATGGCTACAACATGCGTTACGCCACTGGCGTATTAGCTGCCTCTGGGACGATTACGCAACTGGTGCCGCCCTCCCTCGTCTTGATTGTGCTTGCCGATCAACTCAAAACGCAAACCGGCAGTGCTGATGTCGGCAGCATGTACTTGGGCGCCTGGGGGCCATCCTTGATTCAGATTGGGCTTTTTGCGCTGTATACCTTTGTACTCACTCGCCTTAAACCAAATTGGCTTCCGGCAGCGCCCATCAGTGACGCGCGGATCAGCGGCTGGGTGCTATGGAAAAAATGCCTACTGGGCATTATTCCATCTGCCTTTTTGATCTTTCTCGTCTTGGGCACCATTTTGCTCGGCATTGCCACCCCGACCGAGTCAGGCGCAATGGGGGCGATGGGGGCTCTGCTACTGGCTTGGCTGCGGCGCGCAAAAATTGCTAATCTCAAAAAACAAATTACCGAGTCCTATCAAAACACCATGCGCCTGACATCCATGGTGATCTTTATCTTGATTGGCTCCACCTGCTTCTCGGTGGTTTTTCAGGGGGTCGATGGCGGCGTGTGGGTAGAACACCTCTTTGCCAATATCCCCGGGGGCTGGATTGGCTTTTTGATTGTGGTAAATATCTTGGTCTTTTTCTTGGCCTTCTTTTTGGACTTCTTTGAGATTGCCTTCATCATCGTTCCATTACTAGCACCCGTTGCTGAAAAAATGCTCGCGCCGGTTTTACTCGAAGCCATGGGTGGCAATTTGCAGGCTGCTGGCAACGCAGCCCTCGTGTGGTTTGGCGTCATGCTGTGCGTCAATATGCAAACGTCGTTTATGCACCCGCCCTTTGGCTTTGCCCTCTTTTATCTGCGCGGAGTTGCTCCCAAAGAAGTCAAGAGCAGTGACATCTACTGGGGCGCTCTACCATGGGTTGGCTTGCAACTCATTATGGTTGGTCTCGTGATTGCCTTTCCGGCACTGGTTACTACTTTCTTAGATAAGCCTCTCCCGGCTGCCATGAGCCAAGAGTTTGACTTTACAAGCGGGCAAAGCGGAGAGGGAGATAAGCGCACACCTAAAGCAGATGAAGATGCGCCAGTCCGCTTTGAGCTGGAGAAGCCGAGCCGATAGGGGCGTCGGCAGCTCCTTAGAAAATTACCTGAGTCTCTTTACTTATTTTTCTGAGCGCACGCAATCGACGTAATATTCGCTGCGTCCATCCACCTCGGTTTTTACTAAACCATGAATGTCGGTCTCAAAGCCAGGAAACTGCGCATTAAAGTCGCGGGCAAAGTACAGATAGTCGACGATGCGTTTATTGAAACGCTCGCCTGGAATCAACAAGGGAATGCCGGGCGGATACGGCGTCACCAGCATGGCAGTAACCCGTCCTTCGAGTTGATCCAACGGCACGCGATCGACTTTTTTATGCGCCATCTGTGCCCAAGCATCCGAGGGCATCATGGCCGGCACCATATCAGAGGTATACATCTCGGTCGTCATGCGCGCAACATCACGGCCTTTGTAGAAGGCATGAATTTGTTGGCAAATGTCATTCAAGCCAACCCGCTCATACCGAGGGTGCTTGGCCACAAACTCGGGCAACACTTTCCAGAGCGGGGCATTTTTATCAAAGTGATCTTTAAACTGCTGTAGCTCCGTTACCAGGGTATTCCAGCGGCCCTTGGTAATGCCAATGGTGAACATGATGAAGAAGGAATAGAGCCCGCATTTTTCAACAATAATGCCGTGCTCGGCCAAATACTTGGTGACGATGCTGGCTGGTATGCCGGTTGCGCCAAAGTTCCCTTCAATATCAAGGCCAGGGGTAACGATGGTTGCCTTGATAGGGTCCAGCATATTGAAGTCGTTGGCTAGATTTCCAAAATCATGCCAGCTGGCATTGGGCTCTAAAACCCAATCACTGCGCTCACCAATACCGTCTTCGGTTAAATGATCGGGGCCCCATACCTTAAACCACCAGTCAGCACCAAATTGTTCATCCACTTCGCGCATGGCCCTACGGAAATCCATCGCCTCGGCAATTGACTCTTCAACTAAGGTAGTTCCACCCGGGGCTTCCATCATCGCAGCCGATACGTCACAAGACGCAATGATGGCGTACTGTGGGCTAGTGGAGGTGTGCATTAAATACGCCTCATTAAAGCAATCGCGATCTAATTTATGCTCATCCGCATCTTGCACCAAGACTTGCGATGCTTGCGATAGCCCAGCCAATAGTTTGTGAGTGGATTGAGTAGCGAACATCAGGCTTTTCTTAGTACGCTTGCGATCAGCGCCAATCGCATGCATGTCTTTGTAAAAGGGATGGAAGGCCGCATGCGGCAACCACGCCTCATCGAAATGCAGTGAATCAACCTTACCGTCGAGCATTTCTTTAATCATTTCGACGTTATAGATGATGCCGTCGTACGTACTTTGCGTGAGGGTCATCACGCGGGGTATGGCGTTTTTATCTTTAATAAAAGGGTTAGCATCAATTTTCTTTTTGATGTTAGCCCACTCAAACTCTTCCTTTGGAATCGGGCCAATGATGCCCAAGTGGTTGCGTGTTGGCATCAGGAAAATCGGAATCGCGCCCATCATCGTAATGGAATGAATCACGGATTTATGGCAATTGCGATCAACCAAAACAATATCGCCCGGAGCAACCGTGGAGTGCCAAACAATCTTATTGGACGTGGATGTGCCATTGGTGACGAAAAACAGGTGATCGGCATTGAAAATCCGTGCGGCATTGCGTTCACTCGCCAACACTGGGCCGGTATGGTCAAGTAACTGACCTAATTCTTCAACCGCATTACAAACGTCGGCACGCAGCATATTCTCACCAAAGAATTGATGGAACATTCGGCCTACTGGGCTTTTGAGGAAGGCAACGCCGCCCGAGTGCCCTGGGCAATGCCATGAATACGAGCCTTCAGAAGCGTAGTGCGTCAGGGCACGAAAGAAGGGGGGCGCCAATGAGTCGAGGTATACCTTCGCTTCACGGATGATGTGGCGCGCTACAAACTCCGGCGTGTCTTCGTTCATGTGAATGAAGCCATGCAACTCGCGCAAAATATCGTTGGGCATATGGCGTGAGGTACGGGTCTCGCCATACAAGAAAATTGGAATGTCTTCATTGCGCTTACGTACTTCGGCAACAAAAGCGCGCAGGTTATTTAAAGCCGGCAAATCATTGTCTTCGGTATCGCTGATGAACTCCTCATCGTCAATCGATAAAACAAAACAGGAAGCGCGCGAGGCTTGCTGCGCAAATGATGTTAGGTCCCCATAGCTGGTTAGACCAATCACTTCGATGCCTTCGCCTTCGATGGCTAAAGCCAAGTCACGGATACCGGAACCTGAAATATTTTCAGAGCGAAAGTCCTCATCAATAATGATGATTGGGAAACGAAATTTCATGTGTGCCTTTGGAAAATTGCCTGATGCAATTAGGTCTTAGGTAGCGTAACGCCCTGCTGCCCTTGGTACTTGCCGCCGCGGTCCTTATACGAGGTGCCGCAAACTTCATCGCTTTCAAAAAAGAGGACTTGCGCACACCCCTCGCCTGCATAGATTTTTGCTGGCAATGGCGTGGTGTTTGAAAACTCGAGGGTGACATACCCTTCCCACTCTGGCTCAAATGGCGTAACGTTGACAATAATGCCGCAACGCGCATAGGTGCTCTTACCAACGCAAATCGTCAGAACACTGCGTGGGATCTTAAAGTATTCCACCGTGCGCGCCAATGCAAAGGAGTTTGGCGGAATAATGCATACGTCCCCGTGAAAATCCACAAAGGATTTTTCATCAAAATGTTTCGGATCCACAATCGTGCTGTTGATGTTCGTGAAGATCTTGAATTCGTTCGCACAGCGAATGTCATAACCGTAGCTCGAGGTACCGTAGCTCACGATTTTTTGTCCAGTGGCGTCTTGGCGGATTTGGCCAGGCTCAAACGGGCTGATCATGCCCTGCTCAGCCATGCGGCGTATCCAGTGGTCGGATTTAATAGTCATGGCGGAATTGTAAAACCAACCCGACTCGAAAGACTACCTATTTACTGCTTAGGCGGACTAAAAACAACCCGCTCTGGAGCGTTGTAAATCTCAAAATGGGTTCCAGAGCAGCGCGACAGAAGTGTCAGGTGGGTCTTTTGAGCGAGCTCGAGGCCCATCTGGGTTACGCCTGAACGCGTTAACAAAAAGGGGATGCCCATCTGCGCGCCCTTAATGACCATCTCTGAGGTTAAGCGACCGGTCGTAAAAAACACCAAATCCCGACCTGCCTTGTCCGCAAGCCACATGAGCCCAGAAATTGAGTCCACGGCATTGTGGCGACCCACATCCTCAATAAAGTGAAGTAATTCAACCCGATCCCCGCCCTTTCGCTCAAATACGGCACAAGCATGGACGGAGCCTGATTTTTTATAAATGGTGTCGTGTTGGCGAATTTGGTCGATGAGGTCCACAATGGCCACCTGATTCAGGGTAGGGCCATCTGCCAAGCGAATCTGCTCCATTTCCTCGATTAATCCGCCAAACATCGTGCCCTGTCCGCAACCGGTGGTGACAATCCGCTTGCTGGTCATTTGATCGATATCGACGGTACTGCGCCGGGTTTTGACTGCGGCTGAATCGGTTTCCCAGTCAACCTGGATGCTTTCGATATCGTCTGGCGATTCCACTAGACGCTGGTTACGCAAATAACCCAGCACCAGAGCCTCAGGGGCACTACCCAGCGTCATCAGGGTTACAAGCTCGCGCTTATCCAAATAAATCGTCAGCGAGCGCTCTCCCGGTACATGGACGGTTTTATGGCGTCCAGCCTCATCAATAACCTGCACGGCATGGATCAGCGGCACAGAGGCATTGGACATCGCAATTCGGGAATTTACTGCCATACACGCGTTCCTTGATTCATTCTGACTATTTTAAATGCGAGCCTTACTTTAACCGCAGTCTAAAATCCATGCACTACCAGCATAATTCACCCTAGAAGCCCAATTTTGCCTTTTTACCAAAACCGCACCCCGCCCACAGCATGAGTCGTTCACCACGCCGCCTTTTAGTAACATCTGCCCTGCCCTATGCCAATGGGCAGATTCACATTGGTCATTTGGTGGAATACATTCAAACCGATATTTGGGTTCGGTATCAACGGATGCAGGGTCACGAAGTGCATTACATGGGGGCAGATGATACCCATGGCACCCCCATCATGCTCCGCGCAGAGAAAGAGGGTCTTACGCCTAAAGAGCTGATTGCGAAGGTCTGGGAAGAACATAAGCGTGACTTTGATGCCTTTCTGATTTCCTTTGATCACTACTACACCACCGATAGCCCTGAAAATGAAAAGTTAGCAGGGGATATCTACCTTAAGCTACGCGACGCCGGCCTGATTGAAAAGCGCGCCATCGAGCAGGCTTATGATCCCGTGAAAGAAATGTTCCTCCCGGATCGCTTTATCAAGGGCAAGTGCCCTAAATGTAAAGCGCCTGATCAGTACGGAGACTCCTGTGAAAAATGCGGAGCCACCTATGTACCAACCGATTTAATCGACCCCTTCTCAGTCGTCAGTGGCGCTGCACCGATTCGCAAAGTTTCTGATCACTATTTCTTTAAGTTATCCGATCCCCGTTGTGAAACCTTCTTGCGCGACTGGACTCAGGTGCGTACACCGCTGCAACCCGAAGCGCGTAACAAAATGAAGGAATGGGTCGGACAGGCTGGCGAAAGTAAATTAGGCGATTGGGATATTTCACGTGACGCCCCTTACTTTGGCTTTGAAATCCCCGATGCCCCTGGCAAGTATTTTTATGTTTGGCTCGATGCACCGATTGGCTATTACGCTAGTTTCTTAAAGTATTGCACCGACAAAGGCCTCGATTTTGAGGAGTGGGTTAAGCCAGATAGCACGACCGAGCAATACCACTTTATCGGTAAAGACATTTTATATTTCCATACCTTGTTTTGGCCTGCTACTCTACATTTCGCGGGCTACCGCACCCCAACCAACGTATTTGCACACGGCTTTCTGACGGTTGATGGCGAAAAGATGAGCAAGTCACGTGGCACTCTCATTTCAGCTAACAGTGTGATTGAGTCGGGCTTTAATCCCGAATGGTTCCGCTACTATTTTGCAACCAAGTTAAATGACAGCATGGAGGACCTCGACCTCAATCTGAGCGACTTTGTTGCCCGCGTGAACAGTGACTTGATTGGCAAGTACATTAATATTGCGAGCCGCAGCGCCGGCTTTTTGGTCAAGCGCTTTGGTGGCGTCGTTGCGGACGATGCCATGCAAAATCCCTTGCTGATTTCGATTCGAGCAGCCAATACCAAAATAGCGGAATTGTATGAAGGACGCGAGTATGCAAAAGCGGTTCGTACGATCATGGAATTAGCAGATCAAGTCAATGCTTTTGTCGACGAAAACAAACCGTGGGACATCGCCAAAGATCCTGAGCGCACAGCCGATCTTCAAGCGATTTGCAGCGTGACATTGGAAGCATTTCGGTGCTTAAGCCTGTACCTAAAACCAGTGTTGCCGCAGGTTACTGCTGGTGTTGAACGCTTTTTATGTTTAGCGCCGATGGCTTGGAGCGACATTAATACGTGCCTCTCTAGTCAGCACCCCATCCAGCCCTATACCCATCTCATGAGTCGCGTAGAGCCGGCTCAAATTGACGTCCTATTAGCAGCAAATACCTAAAAACGGGACGCCGACACAAATCTGACTTAGGCCATACAAAATCGTTAATAATGGGGGTTGCCCAGTTCCGCGGCATTTTATAAGTTATTGAATTTATTGAGAATTAAGTATCGATATGCGTAAATACCAATCCGATGTCACCGTATTTCTTGAAAAACTCAAAGCGGCTAAACCCAACTTGGAGCAAGACCAGCAGGCTGGTCGCGCCCTACTCTGGGACAAAGAGCCAATCAGCATGGATGAGCAGCGCCGCTTAAATGCCGCCAAAGTAAAGCAACGGGCCTACGTTTATTCCAATGAATGACCCGTTGGTTCAGCCTGTCGCTAGCTTGCTCGACAGCACACCTTCCGTTACCGATGGTATGTCGGAGGCTTTCGCCAAGCTCTATGGCGAGCCCCTTTTTAAGCTCCCGACTGACCTCTACATCCCGCCGGACGCGCTCGAAGTTTTTCTAGAGGCCTTCGAAGGACCGCTCGATTTACTGCTCTACCTCATTCGAAAACAGAATTTCAATGTGCTGGATATTCCGATGGCACAGGTCACATCCCAGTATCTGACTTACATCGATCAAATCCGCCACACTAATTTAGAACTGGCTGCAGAGTATCTGCTGATGGCAGCGATGCTGATTGAAATTAAATCACGCATGCTTTTGCCAATGAAAAAAGCCGATAGCGAAGAAGAAGTGGATGATCCGCGCGCAGAGCTGGTACGACGTCTGCTTGAGTACGAGCGTATGAAGTTAGCGGCGCAGGAATTGGATCAGATTCCACAGCAAGGGCGTGACTTCCAAATTGCGCATGGCTATGTTGATACCACGGTGGCAGTCACTTGGCCCGAAGTCAATTTAGAAGACTTACAAATGGCTTGGCGTGATGTACTGCACCGAGCAAAATTAAATCAGCACCACACCATTACCCGTGAAACGCTATCGGTACGCGATTTTATGACCCGCATTTTGCGCCGCCTGCAAAGCACACGCTTTGTCGAGTTCAGTGAATTATTCGAAGACGCAATCGCCTCAGGAAATGGGGTACCCGTGGTGATTGTGAATTTCATTGCCATGCTTGAGCTTTCGCGAGAGGCCTTGGTGGAGATTACCCAAGCAGAGCCCTATGCACCGATTTACGTGCGCCTAGCTTACACTCCCAGCGCATGAAAATAATTAGTGATATCAATGAGTTACGCGATCATCTGCGGGGACAAAATCGCACCTCCTTTGTGCCGACCATGGGCAATCTGCACGAAGGTCACTTATCCTTAATGCGCCTAGCGCGCCAATATGGCGATCCCGTTGTTGCCAGTATTTTTGTAAATCGCCTGCAGTTCGGCCCCAATGAAGACTTTGATAGTTACCCTCGAACCATGCAGGCCGACATCGACAAGCTCGAGCAAGAAGGCGTCTATATTTTATTTGCCCCGACTGAAAAAGACCTCTATCCACAGCCCCAAGAATACCGCGTTGATCCACCCCAGCAGCTTGGCGATATTCTCGAAGGTGAATTCAGGCCCGGTTTTTTTAAGGGTGTCTGTACGGTTGTTTTAAAACTATTTTCCTGTGTTCAGCCACGGGTCGCGGTCTTTGGAAAAAAAGATTATCAGCAACTGATGATCGTTCGACAGATGGCCAGCCAATTTGCTTTACCAGTTGAGATCGTTCCAGCCGAAACCATTCGGGCTGAAGATGGACTGGCCCTGTCCTCGCGTAACATCTATCTTTCTTCCAGCGAGCGTGCCGAAGCGCCGGCACTGCAGCGCCAGTTAAGTGCAATGCGGGAGCAAGTGCTTGGCTTAAAAGAAAAGACAGTAAGTGCGTTAATGGACATCGAGGCGCAGGCCTTGACGCAAATGCAGACTCGGGGATGGGAGCCCGACTACATCGCCATTCGCCAGCAAGGTGATTTAGCTAAACCGACTCAAGCCAATTTGGACAGCGGTCAAGCACTCGTGATTGTGACCGCCGCTAAGCTCGGCAAAACCCGCCTAATTGATAATTTAGAAATCTAAAGCAGGTACTACCAGCTAGGCGTTTTTTCTTAAGCAGTAAAAAATTGATCTACCGTCAAACCAAGGCTTTTTGCAAGCTCTGCGCCGCTTACTTTGCCAGCCGAGCCTTTCGCCTTCAATACCTCAATCTGACCGCCATGGCAGGCCACGAAAAAGGATTCGGCACCAATCGCTGTGATTTGACCTGGCTTACCTTTGACGGCGCCATAGGTGGCTGTGATGTGTTTTTTGACGTCGTAAATCTGCACTTTTTGTTCGCCAACCATGGTCCAAGCGCCAGGCGCCGGATTGCAGGCTCGAATCAGATTATGAATCTGCGTTATGTGGCTTGACCAATGAATGCGTGCTGCCGCCTGATCGAACCACCCTTCGTAATTAGCCAATGCCTCGTCTTGCACCGCCTCCTGATGCTTGCCCGCTGCAACCAGATCAGCAGCCTCTAATAGGGCTTGCACACCAAGCGGAAAGAGGTGATCAAAATAAACCGATCCCAGCGTGTCATTTGCGCCAATGACTACCTCTTTTTGCAAAATCACTTCACCTTCATCCAGGCCATCCGATGGTCTGAAAATGGTTAAGCCTGTCTTGGTCTCGCCCAAAGCAATGGCCCAGTTAATTGCGCTGGGGCCGCGGTACTTCGGCAATAATGAGGGATGGTACTGAATCGTGCCCAGGCGCGGTATCTTGGCGAGCTCTTGTGGCACAAATTGCAAGACATAGGCCATCACACAAATGTCTGCGCCGCTGTTGCGCATCGCATCCGCCGCTTCAGGGCTCTTAAGGGAGGCAAATTGCAAGGGCACAAGGCCCTTTGCTAAAGCGGCCTCTTTCAGAATCTCAAGCTTCGTAGCTTTGGGATTATCGGGCGGGCAAAACACCGCAACCACCTCGTCGCCACGCTCTAAAAAAGCCTCAAGCGCAGCCTTACCAAAATCTTGACTGCCAATCAGAGCGACTTTCATTTATATGACTTTCCGGTGGCGTAAATCGATGAGATCATCGATATTGAATCCCAATTCTTGCAAGATCTCATCGGTATGCTCGCCGAGCAATGGCGAGCGCGTGACGTCGGTTTCGCTATCGGATAACTTAATTGGATTACCAACCGTCAGATACTTACCCCGAATTGGGTGATCAACTTCAACAATCGTACCGGTAGCGCGCAGTGCTGGCTCTTCGGCAATTTCTTTCATCGACAGAATTGGGCCGCATGGTACGTCGTACTTATTCAATATGTCCATTACCTCAAACTTGCTTTTGGTCATAGTCCATTTTTCGATCTCACCAAAGATTTGCATCAGTCTTGGTAAGCGCGCCATCGGCGATGAAAAGTCATGGTCAGTAATCCACTCTTCTTTACCAATTACCTTACAAATCGCCTCCCAAACCGCCGCCTGAACGACAACATAAATGTAGGAGTTAGGATCGGTTTCCCAGCCTTTGCATTTCAGAATCCAGCCGGGCTGTCCGCCACCAGAGGCATTTCCAGCGCGAGGAACTGCCTCACCGAAATGACCATTAGGGAACTGCGGATACTCTTGCATCGTACCGTTGCGATCAAGGCGTTGTTGGTCGCGTAACTTCACGCGGCATAGATTTAATACCGCATCCTGCATCGCTGCTTGCACTCGTTGACCGCGACCCGAATGGGTGCGTTGGTACAAAGCAGTCACGATACCTAAGGCCAAATGCAAACCTGTTCCGCTATCGCCAATTTGCGCGCCCGTTACCATTGGAGGGCCATCGTCAAAACCGGTAGTGGATGCTGAACCACCAGCACACTGGGCTACGTTTTCGTATACCTTGCAATCTTCATAGGGCCCTGGTCCAAAGCCCTTAATCGATGCCATGATCATGCGCGGATTGAGATGCTGAATGTGCTCCCATGTAAAACCCATGCGATCTAAGGCGCCTGGCGCGAAGTTTTCAACCAAGACGTCGCACTCTTTAATTAAGCGCTCAAGAATATCTTTTCCCTCTGGGGTTTTGGTATTGACTGTAATCGAGCGTTTATTGTGGTTCAGCATGGTGAAATACAAACTATCCGCATCGGGTATGTCGCGCAATTGACCGCGGGTAGCATCACCCTCGCCAGAACGCTCCACTTTAATCACATCAGCGCCGAACCAAGCCAATAATTGGGTACAGGTTGGCCCCGATTGAACGTGCGTGAAATCAAGGATTTTTACTCCTTCGAGTGCTTTTGCCATGACAGTAGTCCTAATAAATATTGAAATTTTGAATTAATCAAATTCTACCAGTCGGCACCACCCTGAAAACGAGGTGGCCTAGTGGCTATGCCCCACCTTATTATCAAACGCTGAAACTTGATTTCGCATTGTGCGATTTGAGCCGATTGCGGGCTAAACGAGTCAATAAAAAAGGCGCTCACTCGGAGCGCCTGAAAGGATCAAACTAATTTAGTGTTGTTACACTGCTTTTGCCGCATGTAACTTAGCAATATCGTCCTTGCCGTAGCCAAGGTCAGCCAATACTTCATCTGTGTGCTCACCTAAAACGGGTGATGGCTTTACCTCAATCTCTAAATCAGAGAACTTGATTGGGCTACCAATCGTCAGGTACTTACCGCGTACCTTGTGATCCACTTCCACAATCGAACCGCTTGCACGCAAATCGGGTGATGCGGCGAGTTCTTTCATCGAAAGCACAGGTGCGCATGGAATATCGAACTTACGCAAGATATCCACTGCTTCGTACTTGGTCTTGTCTTTGAGCCACTCTTCAATGGTTGCGAAGATGTCAAAAATTTTGTCTTGACGCGCTTCAGCAGTCATGTAGGCTGGATCGGTTGCCCACTCTGGACGACCTAAAGCCTCTGTAATTGGCTTCCATGCATGACCTTGAATCGTGAAATAAATGTAGGCGTTTGGATCGGTTTCCCATCCCTTACACTTTAAAACCCAACCTGGTTGACCGCCACCGCCAGCATTACCGCCGCGTGGAACTACGTCAGAGAATGTGCCATGGGGGTATTGTGGGTACTCTTCCAAATAACCAATACGATCCAGGCGCTGTTGGTCGCGCAACTTCACGCGGCATAAATTCAAGACAGCGTCTTGCATCGAGCAAGCCACTTTTTGACCGCGGCCGGTCTTCTCACGGTGCATCAGCGCAGTCAAAATACCAATCGCCAAGTGCATACCGGTATTGCTATCGCCCAAAGCAGCAGCGGATACGGTTGGAGGACCATCCCAGAAGCCGGTGGTGGACGCTGCGCCGCCAGCACACTGGGCTACGTTCTCATACACTTTTAAATCTTCGTAAGAGTGGCCATCGCTAAAGCCCTTTACCGACGCCATGATCATGCGTGGGTTGAGTTCTGTGATGCGCTCCCATGAGAAACCCATGCGATCTAAGGCGCCTGGGCCAAAGTTCTCGACCATCACGTCAGAAACTTTAATCAACTTCTCCAACACTTCTTTGCCTTCTGCTGTCTTGGTATCTAAGGTCAACGAGCGCTTATTGCCGTTGAGCATCGTGAAATACAAGGCATCGGCATCAGGAATATCGCGTAACTGGCTACGGGTTACGTCGCCAGATCCAGGACGCTCTACTTTGATTACGTCCGCGCCATACCATGCCAACAACTGGGTACAGGCAGGGCCTGCTTGTACGTGGGTGAAATCGATAATGCGGATTCCGTCTAATGGCTTGCTCATATTAAATCTCCTTAGGGTTACGTATGACTTAACTCGTCAATTACTTCTTTGTGGCAGTACTTGCTGGGTTGAGATTCGTCAGGCGACCACTTTCGGTACCTGCCGCTTCATCAATGACAGCATTGATTAGTGCTGGCTTGCCTGCGGCTATTGCCTCAGTCAATGCCTTCTCTAATTCCTGTGGGGTGGTGACGTTGTAACCGATTCCACCAAACGCTTCCATCATCTTG